>PAPL01000001.1 GCA_002708885.1 Verrucomicrobiales bacterium
AATGGGAAGAAAAACTTATGAATCAATTGGCCGTCCGCTACCTAACAGAGAAAACATTATTTTAAGTAAAACAATGGACCGACCCTTGCCCGGGACAGTCCTATATAACAGTATAAATGATTTTACATGCGGCATCAAAGACCATCATGGGCCGGTTTTTATCATTGGGGGATCACAAATTTACTCTTCCCTAATTCATCTGACTCAAGAAATATTTCTCACTTTCGTTTACAAGGATTATGATGGAGATGCAAAATTCCCGTCATTCGAAACGGAATTCAGATTTAATAAAAACGAACTGATCACTAACCAGTTTGAAATACGCCATTACGTTCGATCCTAAAAGATCACATGGTCGCCACCCTACTCTGCGATACAATACAAGTGCTTTGATCCCCTCAGATAAAGCGCTCCGTCTAGAGGGACAGGGCTAGCTATGACCCTTTCGCCCATGTCGTTTTCTGACAACAATTCAAAACCGCCTTCAAGAATCCTCATTACCATTACAACGCCGTCTTCTCTGGCCAAAATCATTCTATCACCGGCCATGACTGGTGACGAATAATAACTAGCACTAGCTCTTGGTAATTTTTGCCTCCAAAGCAGATCGCCACTCTTGAGCTCAAAACATATCACCTCTCCCCGGTCCGTAATGAGGTAAGCTTTACCATCAGTGGCAATCGGACTAGGAACATCAGCGCCCACGTCCTTCATCCACAGTCTGTTTGTTTTTGTTATGTCTCCGGATCCAGAGGCCTTAACTGCCGCAAAGTGGCCCTTCCTTCCATAAGGAACAACTACTATGCCGTCTGAAATTGAAGGTGAAGCAATGACCCTCCACATCGCCTTATTAGCCGGGTTATAACCACCACAGTCCCACATGAGTTTCCCATCAGATGCCCTGTGACCTGTAAGATGATCAGAACCAAAAGTGATAATGGTTTCTTTTCCTTTCTCTCCAACGACCAGTGGCGTCGTATATGACTGCCCAGTTTCGGCTTTAACTTTATATGTTCTATTGGTTTTCCACTTTAATTTGCCGGTAGACTTGGAAAATGCTACGAGATAGGAATTCTCTTCTACTTTCGGATCTCCCCCCTCATATTCCTGCATCACCGCAACCACAATCATATCTCCAACTAACACTGGAGAAGTCCCCAAATCCCACCACAATGAATCGGCCCCGAAATCTTTTTGTAAATTACGCTNCCATATTTCCTTGCCCTTAAAATCGACTGAGGCCAGCGTGCCGCTNTTATAATAAACAAAAACGTTTTTACCGTCAGTTACTGGAGAAGGATTGCTACCAGATCCGTTCTTGTGCTTTCCTCCTCTTTCATCACCAAAAGTGTGTGACCACCTCTTTTCTCCGTCCCGAGTAAAACATGTGACCCCGTCNTTTGAATCTATTGCTGAAGTGATGAAAATGTAATCTTCCCAAATGGCAGGAGTTGAACTCCCGGATCCNGGTANAGCGACTTTCCATTTTACGTTCTTCTCATTTGTGAAATCAGATGGAAATTTCCCATTACTAGACACCCCATTGCCAGTCGGGCCTCTCCACGCGGGCCAATTAGCACCACTCAAGTGAGATAAAGAGGATAAAACAAATATCATTAAAACTGAAAAGCTCTTCATAGTGATACAAATCATTAATAACCAGCAGATTTAATCAAGTCTAAAAGCNAATGTTTGCCCNGTCATTTGCACTCCCCACGTACCAAGTTAAAATAGCAATAATCATGTTTTTTACTAAGCAAACAATTCCCATAGCAGGGTTCTTCACGATTTGCTTTTTGCATACAACAGACCTTCTGATCGCCGACATTTTAAACAATACAAGATGCCNGGTTGAGCCGACTGAAATTGCGGTANCTAAATACAAATCTACTTACAAAGGAAAAACTATTTATTTTTGNTGTAAAGATTGCGTCACCACATTCAATGATCAGCCCGAACCCTATCTTGAAAATATAAATGATTCTTTTACCAGCAAATCCTCTCAAAACAATAAATCAGCCATACAGCAAATATTTGATAGNNCATGGAATACTGGATTCTCTTATCCAGGCATTAGCATCCTAATGATAGGAACTTTAGGAGTCCTTTCACTGCGGTTCGCCTCTTTACTTAGCCACAGATCCTCCACTCCAAACAAATACATACTCAGACTATCATCACTCAGATCATTCCAAGTACTGCTAGTTTNCAGTTTAGTGCTAGAGATTCTTCATGCCCATATATCACACTCAATAGCATCAAAGGATAGGGTATTAGAAAACGATCTTCATTCGACTACTTTCCTTGAATATGGAGAACCTCTAATTCCTTCTCACCCGAAAACTGACCCGAGNCTTCAGTCCAAATTCTACAGGGGCAATGATGAGCGCAATCCAAACCTTTATAACGGGGGAAATTACCGAACAGCCGAATTTGATATCGGACTCTGTGACAATGGAGGAAATCCGATCAATTACAATTCGCAGGTCNCAGCAGACAACCTCTTTCTCAAGGTNACAATTTCTCGAGCCCCCAACACTGCTGAATATTTCTGGAAAAAGGAACGGATGAATGAGATTTATGTCACTAAGAACTCCGGTAAATTCCACTGGACTAGAGACAAAATCACTGACTACGTGCAATTAATCGAAACTGATAAAGAAAAGTCTTGGGAATTTCGATACCCTCTCGAGGGGTTTCATAAAGGCAACCACATCAAGGGCATCCTATATTTATGCGAAAAAAGAAAATCAACTAATGGNTCGCTGTTAGGAGGCCGATTCCATTATGCATTTCAATTCAATTTGAAAATAAACGACGATAATTTGGACCCAGAATCAGATGTTTGGATGGGCCCATTATATAGAAAAAGGTCACTAAGAATATGGGAAATACCAGAGCATGAATGGCTCACCCACAAACCAATCCCTGAAAACCAAAGCAAAACCACCATCAAAGACACTACTCTGCTGGGAATAAAAGACTACAAAGAAAACACAAACTGATCCTCCTCTTGCCACTGCGCATCCAGACCGCTATCAATTATATATAATGGCTAAATACGAAGATGAAAATGTACTGGTGATTCCTCGTGAACTTTTCGACCAAATAGGTTCGTTTCAAGGAATTAACTTTAACATTACCAAATACCTACCCACATTCCTTCAATCATCAAATAACTTCTTTATGCCGAGAGAGNGCGCAGAAGAAGACCCTCAATACAAACAAATTATCCCATACGCACTGTTCCGACATCAAGACAAACTCCTCAGATATGTTAGAGGCAAAAAATCAGGCGAACAAAGACTCGCCAGTAAATCTTCAGTGGGTATCGGCGGCCATATAAATCAAGATGATGANGAGNTGTCATCACTGGAGCGAGACACTTATATGACTGGCGTNGATCGAGAAATAAATGAAGAGCTAGAACTAAATTGTGATTACACTCAAAAAGCCGTCGCNCTAATAAACGACGATTCTAATGATGTCGGACAGGTACATATAGGAGTAGTTCATCTTTTTGAACTTAGCGGAAATGACGTCAGACCAGGAGAATCTAACATACAGGACTTAAAGTTNTTANATAAAGAAAAACTGATTAACGAAAGGGACNCTCTTGAGACTTGGTCTCAAATCTGCCTAGACAATCTAGATGATCTTCTCAACTAATATCGAATTCACATTTTAACAGGCCCGAGGCCTCCTCTTCATTCCGCGAAACATTTGCGCTCAAGACCTTTGCAATCATTTGATCTTCCATCCGATGAATCATCGGATATTGAGCAACAATNCTTCTGTATGGAGAGTGATATTCAATGATCTTTATCTTTCCCTGTGAATCAATTTCGCAACTAGAAAGACAGCCCTCATTGTCTCTTATTTTGGAAAAAGAAACTGCCCTTTCATAAAGACTTTCACCTTTAATTTTTTTTTCGTATTTCAATCCAATTNCATGAAAATACCCAAACAATAACTTTTCTGCTGCTGAAGCACCGTATGTCTTATCAACATTTTTCAATAGATCCACAACAAATTCAGATCCCAGCTCAACAAAAAGCGGATCCGCTTTACTTGTAAGCCGATAGGCTTTTTCCGGTCTTCCTACGGCCTTTGGCCTCCTCCATGTATCCAGGTATCCTCTCTTATTCAATTCTACGCAATGTTGCTTAACTCCCATGTAACTCATTCCAAGGGACTCAGACAATTCCGCAACAGAAAGCCCAGTTGACTTCTTTAACCTCGAAATAATGTCAAACCACTGCGGCTTGGCTATGTCACGTAGAACTTTGAAAAACATGCTCTATCATTTTGATTAGGTGCTACTTATGAAACACAATACATCGTCTATCGGAAGAGCAGTATTTTGTCAAGAATCCTTAATATTTTTTTCCTTTTAAATTAATATTAGGNACGTTTGACATAGTTTTAGTACAAATTAAGATGAAACAGTCATTTGATAATGAAAAACTCAAAAAACCTTCCAGATGCGGCATTCTCCTCTTCCGGTTTAGGGTATTGGAAAAATGAAGGAATCACTCATGAAGACTGGAACGACTACAAGTGGCAATTAAAAAACCGAATCACGAATCTTAGTGGCTTAGAGNATCACCTCAATTTAACTACAGACGAACGGAACGGAGTTATCTTATCAGGCGATAAACTCGCTTTATCAATTACACCTCATTTTTTTAATCTAATTGATAGAGAAAATCCAAACTGCCCAATCAGGAGACAAGTCATTCCAAACATAGAGGAAATTACTACCAGCCCGGAGGAAATGGCCGATCCTTGTGGCGAAGATAGCCATATGCCTGTGCCTGGACTCGTTCACAGATATCCGGACCGGGTCCTTTTTCTTGTCACTGACCGCTGTGCCAGCTACTGCAGATACTGCACAAGAAGCAGAGTCGTTAGTGGGGCCGGGGACCAACAATTCGAAAGTAATTATGAAGCGGCCTTCGAATACTTAAAAAACAACACTTCGATCCGCGACGTGCTATTATCAGGCGGCGATCCATTACTTTTTTCTGACTCTAAACTTGAGGCAATCCTCAAAAGATTGCACTCCATTGATCACATCGAATTTATAAGAATCGGAACCAGAATCCCTATCTTCCTACCTCAACGCATCACTCCCGAACTTTGTTCAATGCTGAAAAAATACCACCCCTTATGGATGAGCGTTCATTCCAATCATCCTCGCGAAATCACTACAGAAGTTTCTCAAGCATTAACCAGACTNGCTGACACAGGAATACCCCTAGGAAATCAAAGCGTACTTTTGAAAGGAGTAAACGATGACATCCCTACCATGAAGTCCCTNGTTCACAAATTACTCCAGTGCAGAGTAAGACCTTATTATTTGTATCAATGCGACCTAATATCCGGCTCCGCGCACTTGAGAACATCGGCATCTAAGGGGATCGAAATCATAGAAGGATTGCGCGGACATACCACAGGTTACGCCATCCCTCAGTTCGTCATTGATGCTCCAGGAGGAGGAGGAAAAGTTCCAATTAATCCTGAATATGTAATTCAAANAGATGATGATAAGTTAGTCATCAGAAACTATGAAGGGAAATCCTTCATTTATCCTGAACCCAAAATTCCAATCATGTCCCCGCTTGAACCGAGCGCAATGATGCGTGAATAAATGCCGGGACTAATAATCAAACCTAGGGCACGCATATTTCATGGACACGAGTGGGTATACTCAAATGAAATAAAAAAAACTTTTGGGAATCCCAGTCCTGGCGACGTGGTATCCCTCAAGGACTTCAGGGACAGGCCTCTGGGATCGGCAATTTACAATCCCAAATCACAGATCATTGCCAGGAGGTTTTCCCGACGAAAACAGGACCTCAACACTGAGTTCTTCATAAAGAGAATAGAACGCGCCATAAATTGGAGAAAGAACAGAACCAATATAGACCTTAGCCTTTGCAGAATTGTTTGGAGTGAGAGCGATGGATTGCCTGGACTAATAATTGACCGCTACGGTGAAAGCATTGTCATTCAAACCCTAACACTCGCTATGGACCTGAGAATAGAATCTATTGCGGACGCTGTAATGGAGACTCTTAGCCCAAAAGCGATCGTTGCAAGAAATGACTCCCCTAGCAGAATCGCAGAGGGCCTAGATCAACAAACAAAAGTACTCAGAGGAGAAGAACCTAAAATCTATCACCTAATCCACAACGGAACCTCTTTCACAATCGATCTAGTATCCGGTCAAAAAACAGGACTTTATCTGGATCAGTTAGACAACTACACAAAAATCGCTTCATCAGCCAATGGGAGAACCGTTTTGGATTGCTTCACCAATCAGGGAGGNTTTGCGCTTAGTTGCGCTCTAAACGGAGCCTCCTCAGTCACTGCAATTGATGTCAGCGAAAAAGCAATTCAAACAGCACGAGGCAATGCCGAAAAATCAGAGGCCAAAAATATCCATTGGGTTGAGGCTAATGTTTTTGATGAACTCAAAAAATACGACTCTGAGGGCCGCGAATTTGACTTCATCATACTTGATCCTCCCTCCTTTACGCGGAACAAGAAATCTTTGTCTGACGCAATGCGTGGATACAAAGAGATACATCTAAGATCTTTAAAGTTGTTAAAACCTGAAGGTATCCTAACAACCTTCACTTGTTCCCATCATGTAACACACCGAGCCTTTTTAGACATGATTAAAAGCGCTTCCGTTGACTCGAAGCGCAATTTGCGCCTGCTCGCAGAACTTACCCAGAGAGCCGACCACCCCGTCAACCCTTTGATCCCAGAAACATCATACCTAAAGGGCTTTTCTTTTGAGATTCTACCTTCCTGGTAAAATGCAAAATACTCAGATTTCTAAATCCAAATTTGCATGCCATTTCAATATTCTCGCTAGAACTAACTTACGCATCTATAAGGAGAAGCTTATATCACTCATAAGGTCATCTAAATTGATGGCACTAACTATCGCCTCCTTCATTGTAGGGTACATTACGATAGGGTACCTTATGTTCAAAGGAGGGCTTACATACATTGAAGATTTTCCAGGACTAGGCCCCATTCTATCAGAACGAATTTATTATCTGCTGTTTTTCTTTATCTTTTTAATGCTCGTCTTCTCAAATGCTGCGATCGGTTACGCCGCGCTGTATAGGAACAAAGAAACTCGCTGGCTCCATTCTTTACCAATCAGCAACCAAGCTATCTATTTTTGGAAATACATCGAGACAATGTCTTTGTCCAGCTGGGGCTTTATCATTATTAGCGCCCCCCTCTTGTGCGCATACGGAAGTATAAAATCTGCGCCACTTTCTTTTTACATCGGGGCAGGCCTAGCCTCTTTGCCGTTTGTAATTATTCCCGCGTCAATCGCAGGCTTAATTGTAGTTTTATCTGTGAGGTATTTTAAACGTTGGCTCTCAGCAATTCTAATTGCCGGGCTAATCTACGGAATAATAGTCATCTTTATTTCCCTCATAACACCAACTACAGAACCCTCTACCCTTAAAAATAGCATCTTCAATGCAGTTAATCATGTGCTGAGACACACAGAATTAAGCGTCAACCCTTTAATACCTAGCACCTGGATGAGTAACGCCCTTGCAGGTTGGAGCAGGCCCTTCGACAGCAATGCGATTCAATATCTATTACTTATGACTTCTTATGCAGGAATCGGACTCTGGATAACACTTTGCGTGACGTGGCGGTTCTATCATTCGGGAATGAATTTAAGCATGAGAAGAAATGCCCACTCATCATGGAAAAAGAGAACCAGACAACAAATTAAAGAAAGTACTATAATTGACTTAAAACCTCAGAAAAATTCAATCCTAAATAAAATCAAACCAAATACTGCTTACAGAGCATTGGCACGGAAAGATCTCTTAACTTTTCGGAGAGACCCTGCCCAATGGGTTCAAGTAATTGTCGTTTTCAGCCTCCTTTTTCTTTACGTTCTGAATGTGAGAAATATGGGAACCGATTATCAAACGCCATTCTGGATAGAAGTTATCTCATTACTCAATCTTGGAGTCTGCTCTTTGGCCCTTTCAACATTAACAACTAGGTTTGTATTTCCACAATTCAGCCTAGAAGGAAAACGTCTGTGGATACTATCCATGTGCCCAGTGCCCCTAAAAAAGATTTTAGTTCAAAAACTCCTTACATCCTGTTGCATCACCGGGTCGATAACTGCACTGCTAATGTTCCTATCAAGCATGCTCCTGAGCATGAGCACTGAACTTACCGTTTTATATTCCATAGCAATAATCCTTATATGTATCGGCCTTAATTCCATAGCAATTTCTCTCGGTACAATATTTCCAAATGTAAATGAAACTAATCCGGCAAAAATAGTTTCAGGATTCGGCGGCACCTTATGCCTNATTGTGAGCTTTCTTTACATTCTCTCAATCATCGCTTTTCTGACCTTCCCGGTAGCAGTCAAGTTATCAAAAGCANGTAGCCTGTCCACNTTCTCAGGAGCAGGGGCCGTTATCCTCGCCATGTCGCTAAGTTTGTTTTTGACTCTTATCGTGACCTATATACCTCTAAAATTCGCCTTAAAAAAGACCGGCGATTTACGATCCTTAAGAAACCTGTAATATAAATAGAAATTTATTAAAATTCAGTTACATTATACCAATACAAAAGATAGGTATGGATAGAGGTAACTACAACACAGTTTACGAGGACCCAAATTTTCTNGAACTTGAACCCGACAATTCAATGGAGCTGTCCATTGCTGAACCGGCTCAAAAGGTTTCCAGTCTTGAATTTGACGAGCAACTAGCAAGTGCTCAGAACCAATTAAAGGAGCTAAGAAAACAAGAGGAGGAAATAGAGAAACAGAAGGCTGAGCTTGAGCATTTAAGNCAAATGCAAAACTCATTCAACCGAGGCAAAGTTGAAATGACTGACAATTTGCAACACGCCATCACTTTGCTCGAACGTGAGAGATTAGATGCCGAACAGAGAATTCTTCAATACACACGTGCGCAATCAATCTTTAATAGAACATTAGAAGAAGTNTCATCACTTAATCCTGATGACACTGACCGAACTGAATTGCATTCACAGCTCGAGGCCGCTTCCAATGTGATTGATGATGCGCGTGAGGAGTACGTGCGCACACTCAAGCATCTNGATAGCCTCAATTCATCTGATGAATTGTCTGATAATGAGCATAAATCAAACATTAAAGTGTCCCCTAAATCACAAACTAATTTTACTTATTGGTTCAGAAGCGGCTTTGCCTTTTCACTACCCTTAATCGTTTTCGCCACAGTCGCATATCTGGCTTACAGGTTTTTACTTAATTAGCGTAAGTATATAACATAAAAGCTTATTTCTNAGNTTAATGAATGCAAATAAGTCAGAAGTTNAATCTGTTAATACNGGACAACTGTCTGAAAAACTAATTAGAAAACAAGCCAATCTGAAAGATAAAATCAATGAGTTGGAGTCATTCATCAAAGAATCACCTAAATCATCCACACATAAGCATCAAGTGACTACTTTAGGCGAAAATGTACGATTAAGCAGAACGCAAATAGCTGAACTTAAAAACAAAACGATCAAGAACTTCATCACGTTCATTTTTGCATTAATCCTTTTTGGGGCGGTAACCTATTTATTGTATTTAGCGTTATGAACAAGAATTTCTCTAGCGTTTTAAATACTATCGGTTACTCATTCCCTATAAATGCAAGATAAAAACATAGATGTTAATTACGTTGCTGACCTTGCTCGTCTCGAATTAACGGAGGATGAATCAGAGCGATTCTCTAAACANCTTAGTAAAATAATTGATTTTGTAAAGCAGCTCGAATCACTCGATACCGATTCAATCGAGCCCATGGCTCATGCTGCGCCAGTTTACGATNTNATGAGAAGTGATGACAGCAGACCAGGCTTCGGTACAAATGCCGCTCTCCTGAATGCGCCCTTGTCCAGTAATAACCAGTTCAAAGTCACTCGCGTCATTGAATCATGAGCAATTCACTTGCAGCTCTTAATATAAGCGAATTAAAAAGCGAGTTAAGTGCTGGCACAATAACCTCAGTCGATATTGTCAATGATGTCATTAAATCAATAGAAACTAGGGATTCTGAAGTCCAAGCATACGTATCAGTTAACACTGAAGAAGCTCTAAAAGAAGCCAAAAATGCAGACATTTCAAAGCCTCTCGGCGGAATACCAATATCAATAAAGGATTTAATTAATGTTGAAGGGCAACCATGTTCATGTGGTTCAAAAATCCTAAAAGACTCATACACTTCAACTTACGACGCCACGGTTATTAAAAGACTGAGGGAAGCTGGAGCAATACCCCTCGGGAGAGTCAATATGGATGAATTCGCAATGGGATCCTCAACTGAAAATTCAGGAATTCAGATTACAAAAAATCCATGGGATCTGGAAAGGATTCCAGGCGGAAGCAGCGGAGGATCAGCTGCCTGCGTTGCTAATGACACGGCCATTGCATCACTCGGCTCGGATACTGGCGGTTCAATAAGNCAACCTGCTTCTTTTTGTGGTGCTGTTGGTTTAAAGCCGAGTTATGGAAGAGTTTCACGTTACGGTCTAGTTGCTTTTGCCTCTTCCCTTGATCAGATCGGACCAATCACCAAAACCAGTGAAGATGCCGCAATCATTCTCAACTCAATTGCAGGAAAGGACGAGCTAGATTCGACCTCACTAGATTCCGATGTCCCTGATTATCTGGGACAACTTAATGGTGATATTAAGGGGCTCAAAATCGGAATGCCCAAAGAATATTTCACTGATGGAATAAACCCGGAAGTTCTGTCTTGCATTCATAGCGGCATTAAAAAATTGACTGAGCTTGGAGCTGAAATTGTGGACATATCATTGCCTCATACAGAATTTGCAGTTTCTACCTATTATATAATCGCAACTGCTGAAGCATCAGCTAATCTGGCCCGCTTCGATGCCGTCAGATACGGTAACCGACACCAGGATCCGGCAAATATTATAGAGCATTACCGGAAATCTAGAGCCCAAGGCTTTGGCGAAGAAGTGAAGAGAAGGATCATACTTGGCACTTATGTACTCAGTTCNGGTTATAATGATGCCTATTATGTAAAAGCCCAAAAAGTAAGGACCTTAATAAGAAATGACTTTGCTAATGCTTTTTCAAAAGTTGATGCCATCGTCTCACCAACGGCCCCTAGCGCGGCCTTCAAAATAGGTGAAATGTGTAATGACCCACTCCAAATGTATCTCGCCGATATATTTACAATAGCAGCGAATTTGGCAGGCATATGCGGCATCAGCACCCCNTGTGGATTTATTAAAGCAGAGACCGGAAAAAGGTTGCCTATAGGATTACAATTACTTGGTCCCGCCCTGCAGGAATCTACAATATTAAAAATTTCAGATGCTTTTGAAAAANCAACNCAATGGCATAAAGAAANGCCGTAACCCGATCAATTAATTTAAGATTTGCGCCTCTCTAACTGGGGCAAAGGAATACCTATGAATGGGACAAGGGCCGAATTCCTTTAATGCTTCTAAGTGCAATTTTGTACCATACCCCTTATGCTTTTCAAAACCATAGTGTGGATACTTTTCTCCATACTTTAGCATCAGGCGATCCCTCTCCACTTTGGCTATAACACTAGCCGCGGCAATCGATAAGCACTTTTCATCNCCCTTGATTATTGCTTGATATGGATATGGAAAACCTTTGATNGGTTTTCCGTCAATTATCGCAAAAGAAGGCTCCTTTTTCAGAGATAAAGCCGACTCTGACATTGCTGTATGGGTAGCATTAAGAATATTAATTTCATCAATTATTTCAGGACCGATGACCGAATGCGCCCAAAAGATTCCGGAAAATGGGTCAGTGAGCTCCTCATACAATTTCTCTCGAACTTTTGGACTTATTTTTTTTGAGTCATTGAGGATATCAGAATTATAATCCCTTGGTAGTATGACAGCAGCTGCTACAACAGGCCCAGCCAATGGNCCTCTTCCCGCCTCATCTATCCCAGCTATAAATTTATGACCTTTCTGAATTAATTCTTCCTCAATTAATAAATCGGGCATGACTAATATTGCTTGTAAATAAGGGTCTCCGTTAGTACTTGAAACATATTAATATAAATATTCTAAAACCAGCAAGGCATGAGTTTGCTATATAAACTATCAATCCCACTGTTTTTTTTCGACCAATTGACTAAATTTCTCATATTGAAAAATTTCGAATTAGGTGACCAAAAAACCATAATACCCGACTTTTTTAACTTAGTAAGGGTCCACAACACAGGGATCGCATTTGGTAAATTCAATGACAGTGACGGATCAAACATAATTTTCACAATCATATCGTTACTCGCATTCTCAGGTATAATATTTTTCTGGGTAANGGGGNACTTTCCTGGAAAACTAAATCAATTTGCAGTTGGCCTAATTACTGCAGGNGTCGCAGGAAATGTCACTGACCGGATCCTTCATGGCTACGTTGTCGATTTTCTTGACTTCTATGTGGGCAACAGTCATTGGCCTTCGTTTAACATTGCAGATTCATGCATATGCATAGCCGCCTCACTCATTTTTATATCAGCATTCCAGAAAGAAGAGCAAACTGAAAACCAATGAGCGACTCAACAAAAGAGAGTGCAATTCAATCTNAAAAAGAAAATCTCCGAAAATCACTCAAAAGAAAACTTCGCTCNNTGAGCAATCAACAAAAAAAAGGTGCCAGCAATTTAATATCAGAAAAACTCATAGAAACAGTCGTAGAAAACTCTTCTGTTCTTTGCTATTCACCACTCCAATCAGAGCCTAACATTTGGCCNGCCATAACCTATTGGCTAAATTCNAATTTTCGCGTTTGCCTTCCTAAANTAGAGGGGCAGAGCATCNAAAGTTACGTCATCAAGGGAACCGAAAATTTGNCCCGATCCTCGTTGGGTATTTTGGAACCTGACCCTTCCAAACATGCCTCTATCAGCGCCATGGAAATCGATTTTATTATAGTCCCAGGAATTGGATTCTCCCCTGAAGGAAAAAGAATAGGTAGAGGCGGCGGCTATTATGATAGATTTCTTGGAACAGTTTCAGAANCTACCCTTAAAGTCGGAGTCGCTTTCAATTCTCAAATCACAGCTGACATCCCTACACAGAAGCATGACATCCCAGTNGACCTTCTGATAACAAACTAATTAAAATTCCTTAGGCCCACCCTTAGGCCCACTTAGGCACATTAAGCTCAAACCTTGGAATCCTAGTGAAAATTGGAATTCCTGTATCAGTTTCGCCAAAAAATGAACCTTCAACCACACAGTCNGAATCAACTACGTGATAACTGTTATAACTGAAATTGNCTCCTACTGAAATCTTGGGAAATTGCCCAACGACACCATCACCTTCGACTATCGTTTTCTCTCTATTTGAACCCGTAATTACCCACTTCCGACCGCATATTTTNACTGTTTTATCTGAATTATTTTTAATTGTAACAAAATAAACAAATGGATGAGGTTTGTCGGCCGGGGCCTCGAGGCTTGGCATATAGATGACATCATCGATAATAACGTCNAGACCTGAAAGTTCTATGATTTCCAATTAAAATAGGTTTGGGTTTATTACTTTTAATTTAACCAAATAAAACAAAACTTGGAAGCATCAAAAAAAATATGTTGAACAACGAAACCCNATTACCAGTTGTTCTCAGCATAGCAGGCTCTGATCCATCTGGCGGCGCCGGAATACAAGCTGATCTAAAAACCTTCCAGTCATTAGGAGTTTATGGAGTAACAGCAATCACTTGCGTCACCTCACAAGTTCCTGGAAATGTTGTGGATATAGAACCTGTCAGCACCAACTCGCTCCGGTCTCAACTCGATATTCTTTTCAATGAATATCATATATCCGGAATAAAAACTGGCCTGCTTTACTCCTCCGAATTAATCGAAGTAGTTTTATCCTCACTNGAGAAAAATAATATTAAAGCCCCTCTCATAGTTGATCCAGTAATGGTTTCTACTAGTGGAACCCGTTTATTAAATAACAATGCTTTGACTCTATATTTGAAAGATGTGATACCCAGATCGACACTTCTTACACCTAACCTGCCAGAAGCCGCAACTTTACTCGAAATGGATCTAGACAGCATCAAAAGCCCAGCAGATTGCGCTAATATCTTATATCAAAAATTCGAGATCCCCGTCCTACTTAAAGGAGGTCACTTCATATCAGCCGAAGCCAATGATTACTTAGTTGATAAATCAGGAACTCATACGTTTTCAAAACCATTTTCAAAAAGAATGCCTGCTCATGGAACAGGTTGTACCTTATCAGCATCCATTACTGCATTCATTGGATCTGGTCTCGCGCTTCACGATTCCATATCAAAATCAAAAGATTATATTACTGCGTCGATTAACCAGTCTTTTCAATTGTCATCTGGCCATTTCACTCTAAACCACAACGTTAACATCAATCATTTAGAGAAATAAGATTTGGAAGCTTAATTCAAAAGTTTCATACTCTTAGCNTACAAAAGATTAGGAGCTAAAGTTGCCTCCTCTCTCGACTTGAGNTCAAAGCACCTCTAAAAGTGGATTTACTTCAAATTCTGGAAGAGCACTCCATNNTCCACNAGCACNGGATAGTCACAGTTTTCAGGCTTTATATCTAATAGCAAATAAAGCACCTATCCCTAAAAAAGTTGTGACCCCACAATCATTTAGCGTTGAACAATCGCTTTAGAATTCGGTTGCCTTGCCCTGAAGCTAGTGCAATCGAAATGTCGTTGCACATCCTAGTCAACTGGCCAAGGAACCTAATACGCTCATTTATATATATTTAGTTAAAAGCGAGCAATCCATTTATTGCTTTTTAGCTTAAATAATTCATAATCTTAATTAACAATTAATATATCTTTGATATCAATGCGCGTGCCATACTACCATCTCGATGGATCAATGACTTGAGAGTTTTTGTGGCATACTATAATTTAATTTATTAAGTAATTACCAATCAAATGAAACAAACTAACCGTAGAAAATTCATAAAGGGCTCGCTATACGGCGCTGCCGGCACAAGTACATTCTGCAGCCTTCCTGCAAAAGCCAAAGTGAAAGGAGCCAACAGTGATGTACGTGTCGCTGTGGTCGGCGTCGGGGGACGTGGAGGAGGACACGTTAACGCATGCCTCGGCAACAAAAATGTCAGAGTCACGGGGGTTTGTGATGCAGATTATAAAAGGAACGAGGCCAATGCAAATCGCGTCAAAGGCAAACAGGGGGCAGAGCCCAAAAGATACGAAGATTATAGAGAACTGTGTACGGATAAAAATATAGACGCAGTCATGATTGCAACGCCAAACCATCTTCACTCATTAGTTGCAATACTTGCTGCACAAAATGGAAAGCATGTGTATGTGGAAAAGCCTGTTTCTCACAACATATGGGAAGGTCGAAAACTAGTCGAAGCTTCCGTCAAATATGGAAAAAAAGGAGTCATTATTCAACACGGTATGCAGCGCCGTTCAGATTCCGGTTGGCGAGAAGTCATGGAGTGGATAAAAGATAAACCTTTGGGAGAAATGCTCGTGAGCCGCGGCTTCTGCTACAAGCCCAGAAAAAGCATAGGTAAAGTACAGGCACCTAAACAGCCTCCAGCAGAAATAAATTACGACTTATGGTCAGGCCCTCGAGAAATGTTACCTGTAAAACGTGAGCGATTCCATTATGATTGGCACTGGCAACGACAATACGGAAATGGAGACATTGGGAATCAGGGCCCTCACCAAATGGATGTTGCCAGATGGGCACTGGGCCAGGAAAAATGCGCACCTAACGTGCTCAGCATTGGAGGAAGGTTCGGATATGATGATGACGGAGACACTGCAAATACTCAAATTGCATTTTTTGATTACAAACCTGTTCCATTAATTTTTGANGTGCGCGGCCTTCCTGAAAAGGGACTTGATTGGGGCAAAGGTATGTCTAATTACAAAGGAGCCAGGGTCGGCAATGTTATTGAATTTGAAGGTGGTTATATAAGTGAGTCCAAGGCATATGACAATAAAGGCAAAAGCATTAAGAAGTTTGGAATCACTAACGGAAGAGGCCATTTTGAAAACTGGATATTTTCAATTCAACANGGCAAACTTGAGCATGAACTTTCTGCACACACTGGCCACATCTCTTCAGCACTTGGCCACATGGCGAACATTTCATACTACATAGGTGAAAGCGCCAGCGCTGAAAAATGCACNNACTCTTTGAATGG
This sequence comes from Verrucomicrobiales bacterium, assembly GCA_002708885.1. GTDB lineage: Bacteria > Verrucomicrobiota > Verrucomicrobiia > Verrucomicrobiales > DEV007 > EC70. The sequence goes on from PAPL01000001.1 coordinate 16,261, forward strand.
NAACAAAATGAAAGAAGAGGTATTCAACCGTTTTGCNCAACACCTTGATAACAACGGTATAGACATCAAAAAANCTCAACCCACCTTGGGCCCACTTTTAAACTTTGACCCTGATAAAGAGCTCTTCACAGGAGACCTTTCCGATCAAGCCAACAAGCTAGTTAAAGGTGATTACAGAGAAGGATTTAGAATACCAGAGTCCGTATAAAAACTATATTCTGCCAAATTTATAGGCGAGTGANTCCCATCACTCNCAGAATACTTTAGCAATCAAAAAGCACTTTTTGGTTCTTTNACTAATNAACTTTACGCAAAACACAAAATATCCATCAGTAATAATTAAATGCCCGACGCCACAAAATCAAAACGCCGGCCCATAAAAAAACTGTTAGCTGCAAACCGGAGCGANATAGCAACAAGAATCTTTCGTGGAGCCACTGAGCTTGGATTGAATACAGTTGCCATTTTTGCTGAAGAGGATCGCTTTTGTGTTCATCGATTCAAAGCCGATGAAGCCTATCAGCTACGTAAGGAAAAAGGGCCAGTAGGTGCATATCTAGATATTGATGGAATCATAGCCATTGCCAAAGAGCGTAATGTCGACGCCATCCATCCAGGTTATGGATTCTTGTCAGAAAATTCTGAATTCGCAAAAAAATGTGAAGAAAATGACATCATCTTTGTTGGCCCAAGGTCAGAAGTNCTAGCAGGCATGGGCGACAAAATAGCCGCCCGGAAACAGGCAGCGGANCTTGAAATCCCTATTCTTGCNGGAAACCCTGATCCAATAAAAGACAAAGACGAAGCACTCGAAATTGCACGCGNAATTGGATTCCCATTAATCATTAAAGCNGCGTTCGGCGGTGGCGGCAGAGGAATGCGAGTAGTTAATGATGAAGATTCCTTGCCGNCCCTACTTGATGAAGCNCAAACTGAGGCATTGAACGCTTTTGGAGATGATTCAGTATTCCTTGAACGGTTCATCAGCAACGCCAAGCACATAGAAGTACAAATAATCGGTGACCAACACGGAAATGTTGTTCACCTACATGAAAGGGACTGCTCTGTTCAAAGGAGACATCAGAAAGTGATTGAAATTGCACCTTCAATAAACATTTCTGATGAAACTAGAGAAGAGTTATGCTCAGCNGCCGTAAAAATTGCGCAGTCCATCAATTATGACAATGCTGGAACAGTAGAGTTTTTGGTAGACACGGATTCTCAGGAATGGTTTTTCATTGAAATGAATCCAAGGATTCAAGTAGAGCACACGGTCACTGAAGAAATCACAAACATTGACATCGTCAGAACTCAAATACTAATTTCTCAAGGCCATGAAATGCACTCCAAGGAAGTGTCCATGCCTGCTCAGGACAAAATTGAAAGGAATGGAGTAGCCGTTCAATGCAGAATCACAACNGAAGATCCTGAAAACAAATTCACACCCGATACAGGAAGAATTCTCACTTACCGATCTGCTTCTGGTCACGGAATAAGACTAGATGGCGGGCTAGGAACGACCGGAGCAACGGTAACGCCATTCTATGACTCAATGCTGGTCAAACTTACGACACATGCCCCGACCTTTGACATAGCCATACAGAGAGTTCGAAGGGCTCTGAGGGAGTTCAGGATACGTGGAGTCAAAACCAACATTCCATTCCTATTAAATGTCATTAACAATGAGAAATTCAGCTCTGGGGAAGCCACGACAAGACTAATTGATACGACCCCCTCCCTATTTGAATTCAAGCCNAGAAAAGACAGGGCNACAAAACTACTTAATTTCCTTGGAGACGTAATTGTAAACGGNAATCCAAACGCCAAAGATCAAACTCCCACAAAAAGACTTGAGCCNGTTAAAATTCCTGAACCGGATGTTCAGCAAGAAAGACCAAAAGGNACAAAGGATTTACTTAATGAACTTGGCCCTGAAAAGTTCTCTGAATGGATATTGGAGCAAAAAGAACTCCTGATTACCGACACAACGCTTCGTGATGCCCATCAGTCATTGTTAGCTACTCGGGTAAGNAGCTATGACATGCTTGCCATTGCTGATTCTATTTCACGCAAAACACCTTCACTCTTTTCCCTAGAGATGTGGGGAGGGGCAACTTTTGACTCTGCGATGCGGTTCCTTAAGGAGGATCCATGGCAAAGGCTAACACAATTGAGGGAAAAGATACCAAATATACTTTTCCAAATGCTGTTCCGTGGATCAAATGCAGTCGGTTATTCAAACTACCCAGACAATGTTGTTAAGGGGTTTGTCAATCATGCATCGGAACGAGGCATGGACATATTTAGAATCTTCGATTCTCTCAATTATACACCCAATATGAAAGCGGCGATGGAAGCTGTTCGGGAAACTGAAAAGTCAATATGTGAAGCCGCCATATGTTACACCGGAGACATTCTTGATGAAAAAAGAGATAAATATTCCCTAAAGTATTACGTAGATTTAGCAAATGAATTGAAACTCATGGGCGCGCACATCCTCTGCATAAAAGACATGGCCGGCTTGTGCAGACCGTATGCAGCGGAGAAAATCGTCAAAACACTTAAAGAAGAAGTGGGTCTACCTATACATTTTCATACACATGATACGAGCGGAATTAATGCCTCCTCAATATTAAAAGCTTCAGAAGCAGGAGTAGATATCGCAGACGCCGCACTATCATCAATGTCAGGATCAACCAGCCAGCCATGCCTGAATTCTATTGTTGCTGCTCTCGAGAACACTGACAGAGAATCATCACTTAACCTCCGAGAGCTAGATGAATTTTCTGACTATTGGGAAGGAATAAGAAAATATTATTTCCCATTCGACACTTCACCTCCTCATGGAACTGCCGAGGTTTATTTACATGAAATGCCAGGCGGTCAGTTTACGAACCTTAAAGAACAAGCAGAGGCCATGGGGTTAGGTTCTCGATGGCCTGAAATTGCTCAATGCTATTCAGAAGTTAACGATCTGTTTGGTGACATTGTAAAAGTGACGCCCTCAAGCAAGGTTGTTGGTGACATGACAATGTTCCTTGTAACCCAAGGCATTAGTCCAGCAGACGTCGTCAATTTACCTAAAGGAACCGCATTCCCAGAATCAGTCGTTGATATGCTAGGCGGTGGACTAGGTCAACCAATGGACGGATGGCCCGCGGAAGTCCAGAAAGTAATCCTAGGCGACAAAGAACCTATCACTGACAGGCCCGGCGACCATGCGAAAGAGGTTGATTTTGATGAAGTCAAAAAAGAGTTAAAAACAAAATTAAACAGAGAACCAACTGAAGATGAAGTATGGAGCTATTTAATGTATCCTCAGGTATTCTTGGATTTCATTTCAAGCAACAACGAATTCAGCGATCTAAGTGTATTACCTACCCCAGCCTATTTCTACGGTGCGCAAGTAGGTGAGGAAATCAGTATTGATATCGAAGTCGGTAAAACGCTTTTTGTTGAACTTGTTAATGTTGGTGAGCCTGATGAAAACGCTAACCGTAACGTTATATTTGAGTTGAACGGTTCAGCAAGACATACCTTAATTAATGACAGAACGCTCACGCCAACTGCAGTATTACGCAAAAAGGCCGATAAAGCTGATTCTAGCCAGATCGGAGCACCTATGCCCGGGCTAGTTGCAGAGCTTAACGTCAGCATAGGTAACAAAGTTCAGGAAGGCGATCCATTGTTAACATTAGAAGCAATGAAAATGTTCACTACTGTGTCTTCCCCACATTCAGGGACAGTCGAATCTATTGAAGTGTCTTCTGGTGAAAATGTCGACACTGGCGACTTACTACTAATAATTGTCTAATGGCGTCCTAGTCATTTTTTCTAACTACCCTCATTCTCAAGAACCTTCGCTTAATACTTTTCGGCAAGCGAATCTCTCTCCTAATCATTAATGGGCTAACAATAACATTATCCATTGTTAGCTCATCCCATCGATTTAAATCATCCGAAGACTCTAATACCAAGCTGTATTCATTAGCAATTAGTCGAGTTTCAACAGCCCAAACTACTTGAGATTTACCAGAATCATACTGCGGTGCATCCATTTGATTGAACTCAATAGAACTTTTACCAAGGACATACTCCATAGCATTATTCAAACCATCCCCGTCATCATCAGCATCAGGCGCTCCAGCATTATGCCGTTCGGACCACATCTCGTAACTTTCCGCCAGAACAACTCCATGCGGACTTCCGAGCCAATCACTAAAACCCCACGCATCTCTCGAGTTGTACTCAATTTCATTGCTCGATGAATGAATCCACTCTAGCGCAAACCCTTCCCCGTCAGTTTTTTTGTACCAATCATCTTTATAAACCAATCTATACATCATAAACGGGTATGGATCTGGCAACTGAAGAATTAGACTTTCACCACCGTTATTTAATCTCCCTTCATACTGATCAACCAAATATTTTAATTCACCATACCTAGAAGTGAACGCCTCTATATTTGAAACAAGCACCACTGTCTCATTAGGCATAAGCGAAACATCACCAAATTCGTATTCGATTCCATTTACAAATTGAACTCCGTTTAAATTAATATCCGAATCCCCAATATTCTTTAGCTCAATGTATTCGTAATCAGACCCTCCAAGCGGATTATACATAATTTCAGTTATTCTGAGAGAGCTTAAAATTCCAAGGATCCTATTATATTCTATATATTCATCAGTCCCCTCCTGAGGCTGAGCCGTGCCAGGTGTAGGCAGCACGAATTGTTGAACAGCACCGTCTCCTCCTGTCCGTCCCTCTGAAAGGCCTTCTAATTGCGGGCCATAAATAACATTATCAAGAATTTCTCCATCACTATTAGACAGTACAATTTGATCCAAGTCAGAGGAAAGCTTGAATCCTTGCGGCTCAATTGCAGTGTATTGTCCGGGTCCAATGAAACTTAACTCAGGAATGGTCATTGTCTCATAGCCTGAAACACTGGAATCAGACAGCCTTAGACCCGCCATTTGAACAGGGTACAATGAATCATTCACTAGCTCTATAAATTCATTCCTATTTAATTGACCGGGATTAGCAAGCCACTCACTTATTCTCAGAGGAGTCGAAACGGCAGTAGCAGCAAGTTTGTTTATATTTCCAGGACTAGGTATGTTTAATTGCCATAACGAATCTCTTCCATGTCTGCCAATCGAATAATTTACGGCCTGAAAGCCATAATCAACCGAGTCTAATAATTCCTCTGAATCATATAAGTATAAAGATCCTCCCCCTCCATCAATCTCGATAGGTCCACCGGACGGATCCATTTCAATTATCAAATAGCCCCATGCATCAATCACCGTATCAGCATCAAGAGTTAACCTTGAAGCAGAATTAGGTGAGGAGCTCACATAATAACCATCCAAAGAAATGGCACGTGGACTTGAGTTGTAAAGTTCGACATATGAAGGATTAGCACCTTCCGATACATAGGCCCCTTCATTTAAAATCAAAAACTCATTTAAAAGCAATTTACCAGGATAAGATTGCACAACTTCCCATGATTGTGATTTAGTTGGCTCGTTTTGCCAATTACCCGCAAAATCCTGACCCAAAACCTCAACCACATAAGTGCCTGGTAATAGATCCTTTAGGGAAATTGTGCCACTGCGAACAGTAGGAGTTGGAGGATTAAAGCCGTCCCCTATTGTAATGACATCACTCCAATCCTTACCTTCAAATCTCCAGCGATATGCAAAATATCCAGGGCCACCAACAGTTAATTCCGCCCTCTTATCTAAAGTTATAGGCTCCGGCTCTCCTGAAATAAATATTCCTGAAGAAACCAAAGCACCTAGATCCTGACCGAACCTTCCAGATCCTCTGGCAGGAGATGCAGGGTGTAGGTTGAAATTTTTTGACTCTGGATCAATAAACATTGGAGCCTCAATTACATTTTTCTTACCCAGATCCAAAACGCTCAATCCATCATGATTCCTGCCAATACTCAAATCCGACAACTGAGGGTCTAGCAAATTTTGATACAGTTCCAGAGGAGTTACTGGGTACGGAGGCTCTTTTGCATCATCGGCACCACTAAAGACCCGCGGAGTCATCAGTATATTGTCAACTAGGTACGCCCCCTTTCCGTGAGTCGCGCGTGAATCCGTATCAGTCGGTATAAAAAGATTAACTACAGAAGCAACGCTCGGATTGTCAAATCTATCAAGAAAGTCCGGGTGAATTTTATGAACAGTATTACTCTCAAATATCGTTGAGCTTTGAATCTTTAAACTAATCGCATGATCAACATCAGAAAATATATTTCTAGCTATTACAAACGTTGCGTCAGGGCCAACATCGCCCGTGGAAATAGCATTCGCGTAACCCCTGTCTGACGTTTCATCATCCTTGAAAACATTGAGAAACACATTTTCAGACAAATACACATCCCCCCCAAGGTCACACAACTCATCACCTGCGCCTTCAAAATAGTTTCCAATTATTTGAACGATCGGTTCTGGTCGCCATCCACTATCAACATCAATCACATCATTATGCCCTTTATTTTTACCAAAAATATTATTTTTAATTATGTACCTTCCCCCTTCTGGAATCTCGCCGACACCTTTTATGTGCTCACTGATGTTATCAAGACCAAGTTCTGCAGGCCTCTCCGATTCGGTAAACATATCAGGAAATATTGAATTCCTTATAATTACTGAGGCGTCCTCAGTATAAATCATTCGTATATGAGTTCTAGCAAAAGAAACATCATCAAGCACGCATTGAGACTTGATAACTCCAATTGCCCCCTCATCATCTTGTGCACTGTCAATGTCAGTGCACACGATCAAATTTTCCGGATCAAGTGTATCGACTATTTTAACACCCCTCCACTTTGGCGGCGCGTCTGGCAATTCACCGTCCCCGGCATCATCCTCAACGAACTCAGAACCAGGCACATGTGAAAACTGTATCCTTCGATCGGGCTCACCAACGATCAGCGCTTTCCCGCGTATCTCAATCTTAGCACCCTCACTAACATATACAGAAACTCCAGGATCAATATAAAAGGTCACCCCAACCGGAATTTCCACATCATCAGTGACATGATAAGGTGAGTCATCCAAATTCCATCGAACTTCACCCCCAACTGCCACAAAATCATAAAACCCAACGTCTCCTTGCCCTTCTACTATTGCCGGAGAGTTTTCAAGAAGTCTAAAGTCCCCATTATCAGCGCTTCTAAAGAGCGGGTCCGCATTTTGATTATCCGACCAACCCCCTTCGACTATTGAACCATTAATATCTATATCCTCCTCACTATAATCGGTACGCACCTCAACTTCGTTGCCCCACAAAATACTATTATTTACAGTATATTCACTAGGGTCATCATCACCATCCTTATTTTCGACCTGCAACCCCACTTCACTATTTCCTGAAATAGTAACACCGTTAAGTATAACTTTAGAATCATCTTTAGCCGATATGCCAATACCATTATTAACTAAAAGGCCACCATTCAATTGCAGAGAACCTCCAAAGGCGCTTATCCCTTTGTCTGAACAATTTCTGCAAATAATTCCCTCGGCTAAAACATCTGCATCAAGAGTATCAATGCCATCATCATCCATGTATGCAACAGTGACATTTCTAAGAATTAAATCCTGATCAGGTTTTGCTTCGTGCAAATAAATTGCATCATTGTCATCCGTAACATTGTCTTCTCTGTAAATGCCTAGCATATCAGTGATGTAGCAATTTTCTAATAGCACACCAGTATCAAAAGTCTCAAACCCCATTACTGACCTCGCCCAATGACACCTCCGGAAAATCAAATTAGAACCTACTCCGTTTTGCTCATTCGCTTGACCCACTTTCCCCCTATTATCCGATATAGTGCAATCTTCAAAAGTGACACTCGATCCTAGGACTCTTAGAACCCTCCCGTGATCTGTATGCCCACCACTCGGCGAGTGACCCGCGTTATGAATATTAGTGTATTTAAAAACAGCACTCTCGGATCCGTTAAATAATATCTGCCCCCAAACATCACCGAGTTCAGAAGAGGTAAAAGTGATTGGCGACTCACTTGTGCCAATACAATTTATACTTCCTTCAATTATGAGATCTGTCCCTTCACTACTTTGAGGCTCCTTATCACCATCTAATAAAACAATAGTACCAGGAAGAAGGTTTAACACATGCCCTTTCGGAACGGTCAAATCATCCGTGACACGCACTACGCCGGACCAGTTAGTCACAGGTTCTAGGAGCTCACCTGATACCTCCATAATATCTGGCGACGGCCCCAGACTAACGATACCTTTAGATATCTGCTTTTGTCCGCTCGTTACATTTAAAACCACATCACCAGGATCAACAGAAGGGCCAGAAATCAAGGCACTTAACTGTAAGTCAAAACTGATATCCGAACTACGGTCATCTCCTTGTTTAATCTCAACCGCAACAACGTTGCGCCCAGGAACCAGCAAGGATGGCGACAATTGAGAAAAGTCCTGAAAGTTCTCTGTAGGTGTATCATCACCATCAATGGTATACTCATCAAAGGCCATTCCTGAAGCCATATTGGAGGTTTTAAAGAATTCCCTTCCATTAAGATATACAATCGCACCATCATCATACTTTAACCGCATCTCCAATTCCGATATATTCTCAACATCATCCACAATGAATTCAGACCGGAAATATGTTGTCGCGTATTTGTTCCTCGAGCTTGGGCCAAAACTTAATTCGGTAACCTCATCCTCATCGCCATAGCCCAACTCAGCTCTGCCTCCTTGCCATTCGGAATCATCAAATTCTACCCCCTGCCACTGAACGCCTTGATCTGATCCGTCATCTAAATACTTCCAAAAGGACCCCTCAGTAATCAGAATCTTTTTTTCTTCTGCTCCACCACCCTCCACAGTGACTAAAGCACTGCCCAAACCATTCCTAAGCTGAATCTCGCTTGGATTTATTCTTATACCAGGTCGATTGGCTTTGAGTGTCACAGACGAATCCCAAACTTCTCTCAAATAGGAGCCATTTGAATCCCTCAAATCCACACGGACCAGAAAGGGAACCTTGGGAATATATGTATCTCGGGTAGTTAAAAAAATATCACCTATTTCTTCATCTCCCCGCAACTGTCCAGACACCTCTGTAACTCTTCCTGTATCGTTCCATAATTTGAAATTATCCTCATGCAAAGTCTGCTCTACAGAATCGCCATAAAAAGCGACTCGGACGCTGTTAATGCCACCCATCATAGGGCCACCGTTCTCGATAGATTTAATTGTCAACTCCCACGTGCCCTCGACAGGATCAAGGCTCGCATCGACCCCGTTCACTTTTACTGATTTGACCTTGCCTACATGAAAATCGCCCCGGAGCCTCGCCTCCCCATTAACTGTTCGAAAATAGCCATCGCGTGATCTTGGAAGATCAACTTCGGAAGAATAGTTTGTTTGTATTTGAGCCAGAACTCCCCGCCTCCAATCAACAACAAATTCTTTCATCTCATCCAAAACATCAGATGGGACAAAATGACCAACGGCCCTATCAATTATTGGATTTATCAGTTCCGGTTTGTACCTATCCTCAATTAACTGGAGAAATTTAGCATAATAACGACGAACAATATCCGGATGCGACAAGAACTCACTTAATCCATTCACATCTGCATATGTGAAAATAGACAAATTTGGACTTCCCGATCTGGTCCCCTGATCTAAAACTGTATCCAAATCATGCGGAACTAACTTAAATCGCTTATCTTTTTCTCCACGATAAAGAGCATAATCGTCACCTTTGCCAGTGGTCAATCCTCCTTCCCTGTTTCCTACGAGTGAATCTACAGCCAAAAAGTGCAACCACTGATCTATATCTATCACCTCTGATAATCTCTCAATGTAACGAGGCTCTTCATCACTGTTTAGGACCCTCGTCAAAGTTATAATATCAGACCAATCATCGACAGATTTATTGGTCTTCTTAAAATAGGTGTTTCTATATGAGTCGGAATCCTCACCCTCATATTTGAGGTCCCCTTCATCGCCATTATCCTCATCATCTCTTACCTGATAGATGTTCCCTTGAGAATCATCAGGCCAATGAGATGAAACAAATTTTGAATCAAGAGACTCTGTCCTTGCATAAAAGCCAAACATTCTAGGACCTCCGGACTCCGCCAAGTCCTCTCCGTTAATTTTGAGTTTTACAGCAATGCTGTCAGCAGCTTCAACCCCCAACCATTGATAGAGCCAACTACCTGCAACTTGAGAATGGGTATATTGACAATTAAACTTTATGGATTCCTGACCATTCCACGGGTCATCTGATCTAAATTTGATCAGATGATTATTGGGCGGACCGTTTCGGCTACTCGCTCCACGGTTGCGTATCGAAGATAAATACCGGACACGAGACCCTTTACCATCAAAACTTATAAAGGTGCAGTTCATCTCAGCATTACTATCGGATTGACCAGAGCGGCGACCTATCTCCTCAAGCTCTGCTCGCTCCTCTTCCGTCATGACCACATAATAATTAGGAACAGTCTCATTATACTCGTGTTCATCATCGACAAGATACAAATAATTACACGAGTTTCCCTCGCCTGGTATAGAGGGAGGCCACTGCCTAGATTGATCTTCATCACTGCTGACAGCAAAGAAAAATTCAATGACCGATTTGCTTTTCTGGGGAGGTATGTTGGAATAAAAGGTCTCACCATCATCAGTTTCCATTTTAGCTGAAATAAAATCTTCCCTACTTCCATCTACGCGCCAAAAAAGCACTGCCCCTAGANCCTCAAACTTCGTGAAATTAGCAATTTTTAGNTTTATCAGAACANCNTCATTGGAGTTTGGAATTAATGGGTAATGGCTGANCTTATCAATTAAGGGGAANATCGTTGGATCATAGATAGAATTTTGCCGACCAGGNGTCCCACCCTCCAGCTTGGATGAACCCCAATTTTGGCCGTTATTATTTTTGTCCGCCCAGTTAATTAATTCTAAAGATCTACCCTGCCCATCATGCAAAGCATCCCANACCCAACCTTCATGACCCCGATCTTCTGGGCCCCTTTTTCTGNCAGCCCATAGCCCCTCATTAGCAAAATCGACCTGATCAATTTCCTCACCATCATCGTCTCTCAAGCGAACAGTTTCCCCCTGATTTGAAAGTTTGCCGACCCAAGGTCCAAGTGGCTTTGGGGAATCGGGGTACAATANAGAAAATTTCTCAGGATCAGCAGCAACTATGAGATAATCACCAGCACCAAGAATGGCGTTTGGAAAATCATAATCCACACCAGCACTTAAACGCCATCCCCCAAGCCGAACCTCTTCAGTCCCTGAATTAAATATTTCTATCCACTCCTTATTAGAGTCCTCAATTCCTGCCTCTTTTTTTATCGAGTAATTTATTTCATTAATTACCAATTNCGCCGAAGCGTCGGGAACTGCGAAATTGAGCACAAGAAAACAACCAATCAAAGACATCAAACCAAAGAAAGGCACAACCTTCATNCGAGCAACTGCTCCACTTTTTATTATCGCAAAGGAATAATCTNGATCCATTTTNTTGCACTAAAAGTCAGACCTATTATTTTTTTTTAAACAAAAAAATTATAACTAATAATTTATTCAGATTCAGCTCAGAGAATCTTTAATAACTCTAACCCTTACTCATTAAGGTGAGATTAATTAGATAAAAAAAACCGCACCCCCATAATGAGAGTGCGGTTTGAATTATTCGGTTAAACAGNAACTTATCCAGCCACCATGTCCTTCAGATTCTTTAATGGACGGATCTTAACAACCTTACGCTCTGGTTTGGCTGAAACTGTGATCATTTCCCCTGTAAAAGGGCTCTTCATCTCTCTTTCAGGAGTCGCTGGCTTAATTTGCCTTACGATCTTACATAGACCTGGAATCGTGAATGCTCCCGCTTCTCCATTAATTGAAGCGGAAATCTGATTAGTTAACGAGTCTAAAACACTGATAACATCTTGTTTCTTGAGTCCAGTCTGTTCAGCAATGCTGTTTAAAACTTGTGTTTTGCTAGGTGGTTTAACGGCCATAATATTTCTTTATTGTTAGTTGTGATGGATCTCCCTTAAGAGTTCTTAAATATATATTAACTTATACGATTTTATGAAAGGTCAACCAGCAAAAAAGCCAAAAAGGCTATAAAAACCNNTTTTTTTCTATTTTCAGTGTTCTCCTCTGCTCAAATATAGAAATCAAAACTGTTATTATTTTTCATATAATTTTAAAAACTTTTATTACTTGGTGATATAGAGATAGTTCCATAAATTCTATGTATCTCCTTTGTAATTAATAAATAAAAATCAAAATTAGGGCTAAAGTTAGAACCGACATAGCNGAAAGAAATCACCTGAAATTTTTAAAATTTAATGTCATTACAGCTTATTTACTGAAATAGTTTTATAAAATTACACCTATAAAAAGGACGCAGATAACGTCATCAGGTTTAGTTAATTTTTTTCAGTATATCATGAAAAAATTATTATCGGCTATGCATTTCGAATAATCATATGCTTCTTTATCGAATTTAGATGTTACTTGGGCCAAAAAAATTAAGCGCTCTTGCCCAATCTTAATGTGAGGCTAAAATTCAGCAAATAAGCCCAATGAAAAATCGCATAGAACAGAAATTCGACCTTCTGAAATCCGATGAAAAAGCAGCATTTGTCGCCTATGTGACTGCTGGAGACCCGAATTTGGACAAATCATTAGAAATTTTACTCTCAATTGACGAGGCAGGTGCCGATATTATCGAAATAGGAATCCCCTTCTCAGATCCACTCGCAGACGGAATAGTAAACCAGATGGCCGCGAGCAGAGCTCTCGACTCCGGCACGACAGTCACTCACGTAATCGATCTGATTAGATCATTTAGAGAACATTCACAGACACCGTTAGTCCTATTCACTTACCTTAATCCAATTTATAACTATGGATATGAAAAATTCCATGAAGACGCCTCAAATGCTGGAGCAGACGGCATTTTAACACTTGATCTTCCTCCCTCAGAAGAAAAAATTAATGAGGAACTGTGCCAGGCTAAAGGGCTCTTGCCGATTCGCTTAATAGCACCCACAACACCCACAACCAGAATTTCAGAAATCGCTGAAAGTGCGCTAGGATTTATATATTATGTATCAAGAGAAGGCGTTACCGGAAAGCAAACAAGTCTAGCAGATGGAATCGAAGAACAAATAAAAACAATTAAAGACCTTACCGATCTGCCAATCGTCGTTGGATTTGGAATCTCGTCCCCCGAACAAACAAAAGACATTGCCGGCATGTCTGATGGCGTCGTCGTTGGAAGCGCAATCGTCGATTTTATCTCTCAGAACAAAAATCAATCAAACCTTAAGGAACTCGTATATAATTTTGTTAAACCTCTGGCAGACGCCTCAAAATCTATTTAGTTTTAAAAATGCTAAATTTCACTAAAATGAACGGAGCAGGTAATGACTTCGTCGTAATTGACAATCGGTCTCTTGGGATATCCCTAAATAGAGAAACCATAGAAGGCCTGTGCGATCGAAACAGGGGCATCGGAGCAGATGGACTATTAGCCGTGGAACCATCTCAGTCTAATGCTGATTACAGAATGCGTTACTACAATTCTGATGGAAACGAGGCGGAAATGTGCGGGAACGGAGCGCGGTGCTTTGCTCGTTTTGTTTACAATTTGCAGGAACAAAAAAGCCAATCTATAAGCTTTGAAACCATTGCTGGAACTGTCCTTGCTGAAATCCTCGGACCAGAAGTTCAAATAGTTCTTAGTGAACCATTTGATCTTAAGCTTAACATTCCTGTTGAAATTAACGGACAACCAGAAAAGCTACATTTTATTAACACCGGAGTCCCTCATGCAGTATTGATAGTTGATGACCTTGAATCAGTTAACATCAAAGAGACGGGATCGGCTATTCGTCATCACGATGCATTTTTGCCTGAAGGAACAAATGCTAATTTCCAAAAAATCGAATCACCAAATACTCTCACTATACGTACATATGAGCGTGGCGTTGAAGACGAGACTCTTGCATGCGGCACTGGAATGGTTGCAAATGCGCTCATACACGACCAATTAAACAATATAGAACCTCCTGTTTTTGTTAATGTGCAAGGAGGAGACACATTGAAAGTTTCTTGGGAAAAAGAGAATGATACATATAAGAATGTCACACTAACCGGCCCAGCAGAAATCGTCTTTGAAGGAAAAATCCATGTTTGAAGGAGCACACACAGCAATAGTCACACCATTCAACAATAATAGTGTTGATGAAACCTCTTTGCGCGAACTGATTGATTTTCAGTTCGATAACAATATCAGCGGCATTGTCCCATGCGGCACCACCGGCGAATCCCCTACCCTTACGAATACCGAACATAAACGTATCATTGAGGTTGCTGTGGATGCGACAAATAGCCGCGGCTTGGTGATCGCCGGCACCGGATCTAATTGTACTAGAGAGGCAATCGAAATGACTCAATTCGCTGAGACCTCTGGAGCAGATGCTGTTTTATTAGTATGTCCATATTACAACAAACCGTCTCAAGAAGGATTGTTTCAGCATTACAAAGCAATCGCTCAGGAGACCTCCTTGCCCATTATGCTTTATAGCATCCCTGGACGCTCAGTGATTGAAATATCCGTTCAGACACAGGCCCGCCTACACGAAGCATGTCCAAACATTTGCGCAATGAAAGAGGCGGGCGGCAAAGTTTCTCGTGTAGAAGAAATTAAAGAAACCCTGCCATCATCTTATGAAGTTTTGAGTGGTGATGACGCTCTTACCCTGCCTTTTATGAATAAGGGAGCCGTGGGAGTAGTCAGTGTTGCCTCAAACATAATCCCCTCACAACTCTCAGCACTCGTCGCTTCTATTTTACAAGGCAAAACCACTGAAGCTGAAACCATCAATGCTGAATGCAAACCACTCTTCGAGGGCCTGCTCGGACTGGACACTAACCCTGTCCCAATAAAAGAGGCAATGGCTCTGACCGGACAGATTAGTAATGAATTAAGATTACCTCTAGTTGGACTAGACGAGAAAGTCAGAGATGATCTTGTTAGCTTACTTAAAAATCTTGGCCTTATCTAAATTTAACCAAACATTTCAAAATGAATGAACCACTAAATATATTAGTCACCGGATCCCAAGGCCGTATGGGGTTGGCTGTAATTGACTGCTGTAATAATGACAGTGAGGTAAATGTTTCCGGAAAAATCGATGTTGGTGATTCAATAAATGACCACATCCCATCATGTGATGTAATAATAGATTTTAGCACTCATAAATTCACAGGCGAACTCCTTCAAGGATCCCTTAATTGCCAGAAACCACTAGTAATCGGAACGACTGGGCATTCGGATGATGATCTTACATTAATCGGAAAAGCATCTGAGAAACTTCCAATTGTCATGGCCCCCAATTTCAGCATAGGAGTTAATACACTCTTCTGGCTCACACAGAAAACCACCCAGATTCTTGGTGATGGTTTTGATCTGGAAGTCATTGAAATGCATCACAAAATGAAAATTGACGCCCCAAGCGGCACTGCCAAAAGGCTCGGTGAAATATTAGCTGAATCTAGAGGCGTTTCATACGCAGATGACACTGCCCACGGAAGAAAAGGAATAACAGGCAAAAGACCATCCAAAGAAATAGGCATGCATTCCTTAAGAGGAGGTGATGTTGTTGGTGACCATACTGTAATTTATGCTAATGATGGGGAAAGGATCGAATTAACCCATAAGGCTTCTAGCCGAAACACCTTTGCCAATGGCGCAATTCATGCAGCAAAATGGCTGACGAATCGTGACCCAGGCATATACGACATGCAAGATGTCCTAGATCTAAACTAATCATAGAAAGATAATCTGGTGGATCAGATTAATTACGGAATCGCTTTTGGAAGTAATCTCGGGAACAGGCTATCCAANCTNAGACAGGCCAAGCGATTACTCCTGCATCACTGCTCAAATCCTGAAAAAGCAACATTCTCTGCGGTCTATGAGACGGAACCCGTTGACTGTCCACTCGAAGCCAATAGCTTTTTCAATGCGGCGGCAAACTTTCCGCTTTCAATAGCCCCTCAAGAAGTACTTAACCTATGCATGCAGATTGAATGCGCATTTGAACGACCTACTGAAAGAGAAAAGAATGCACCCAGAACAATTGATCTCGATATTATCTATGCAGGANCACTTACACAAAACACAAAAAGCCTGACCATCCCTCATCCTAAAATATATGAAAGACGCTTTGTTCTTGAGCCATTGTCCACAATAATGCCTTCGCTTGTTTTACCTAATCAAAAAAAATCAATACTCGAACATCTTGCTGACGTAGAGTCACCAGAAATTCCATTAAAGAGAATTACTAATATTTGGTAACACAAAATCAAATGCACCAATCGCATCCATCAAGAGTCACTGCATTAGGTTCAAGGAAAGAACAAAACCCAATCTCCGCACTCACAGCTTACGATTATCCTACGGCAAAAATTCTAGATGAAAACGGCATCGATCTCATTCTAGTTGGCGACTCACTTGGGATGGTTGTGCTTGGACATGAAGACACTACAAGCGTCACTATCGAAATGATGACCCATCACACATCTGCTTGCAGATCAGCAATCAATCATGCTGCTCTCGTAGCTGACCTGCCATACAAATCATACGAAACGCCCGAACAGGCCGTTATTACCAGCAATTCGCTAGTTATCTCAGGAGCAGATGGAGTTAAACTTGAGGGAGGCTCTGAAATTATCCCACAAATCACAGCCATCAGAGGAGCCGGAATTCCTGTAATTGGTCACATCGGATTCTTACCTCAAAGCATAAAAGTTGAAGGGAATTACAAGAAAAAGGGAAAAGATTCCGTTGAATACTCAAAAATTCTTTCGGATGCAATGAGCCTTGAAAAGGCAGGTGTCAGTGCCGTCGTTCTAGAAAGCATCGTCAGTGATTTAGCTTTGGAAATAACCACCTCATTAGAAATACCCACAATAGGAATCGGCTCGGGGAATGATTGCGATGGGCAGATCAGAGTCATTCATGACATTACCGGTGGATTCCCATGGTTCACTCCTCCTTTTGCAAAGCCTCTGTGTAATATCGCTGACGAAGTGTCGTCCGCAGTACAGAAGTACAAAGAGTCAATTTAATCGATTAAAAACAATGGCTTCTCCTCGCGATCCATTCAGCCGGTAAATTCACCTATTTCCCTATACTTCTTATATCGCAATTCTAATAATTGATCTAGCGGCACACTTGATAGTTCTTTGATCCCATCAAGTATCGAATCCTTCAAATTCTTTGACGCTAAAGACGGATTCGTGTGCGCCCCTTTCGAAGGTTCTCGGACAATTTGATCAATAATACCTAGGCGCTTTAGGCTTTTAGCGTCTAACTTCATTGCATTAGCTGCGTCGGGTGCATATTTCCGATCTTTCCACAAAATCGCAGCACAACCTTCAGGACTAATTACAGAATAATAGGAATTCTCCATCATCATTACTTTATCAGCAACCCCGATACCCAATGCTCCGCCTGACCCTCCCTCACCAATGACCACAGCTATTATTTGAGTTCTCAACAACATCATCTCTCTCAAATTATACGCAATTGATTCAGCAATGTTACGCTCCTCCGCACCTACACCTGGATAAGCTCCAGGAGTATCAATAATTGAAATTACTGGCAATTTAAATTTTTCTGCAAACTTCATCATTCGCAATGCTTTGCGGTACCCTTCAGGCCCAGCACTGCCAAAGTTTCGTTTTAATTTTTCATCTGTATCACGCCCTTTCTCATGACCGATCACCATACATTTAATACCTCCTATGCGAACCAACCCTGCCGGCATAGCCTCATCATCGCCTATGTGTCTATCCCCGTGCAATTCAATAAAATCGTCAAAACATGATGCGACATAGTCCAACATCATAGGGCGCCTGGGATGCCTGGCCATTTCCACTCTCTTCCATGCTGAAACTGGATGTTTCCTTTTAGAAGCAGCTTTCTTCTTTGGTGTTTTCTTTGTGGCCATTTTAATTCTTTGAATGAGTCATTAATTTCTAACGTAAATGGGAGATCCCGACCGAACCAAAAGAGCAAGCTCTTCAAGATCTTGGTTAGAAACAAAAAATCCAGTTGCATACTTATCCCTTTCATCATCCCCAGTCAATGATCGTATAGGTATACCCCTTCTTCCACACCTTATCTCTTTAGATGCATTCACATATTCTGTAGTTCCAGTCTCAATGAATCGAGACCCATCTCCAACAACTAACCCCTCGGCGAGAGTATCTAGAGAAGACGGGCATCCTTGAGGCAATCGACTACCCACCAATTCATAAGCCTTGAAAAGCTTATCATCCGTATTTCTTAACGAAACGGTCTTAGCTTTTAAATTAATAATCACGCTAAAATTAAGAGGTGAAAGTATCAATTGATCACCAGGCTGTAATTTGGATCCCATCCTGCCATTGACGTGCAATATATATCCTACTGTGGTATCATTTTTTTGAGCAATTAATCGAAGAGAGTCGCCCTTTCTGACTATGTATTCTTGCTTATTCTCGCCACTGTCCCTCGAGAGNAGATGATCAGAATTGACTTCACCGATTATTCGGTTCGATTCATTAAAATGCTTCGATTCAGGGTAATACTTTATTAACTCATGCAACTTCTCAATGCCACCGAGCAATTCTTCAGCGCGGATCAGTGATAATGCCTGCTCATAGAGATGAGATCCATGATCCACCTTTATTTTAGGCAGTTTTTTCAGTTCATTTACCTGACTCTGCAATTCTCGCTCAGGCTCGATTTGATTACTCCATATGAAATGAACAGCGATAACACAAAAGGCCAATATTCCTAATGAAACAAATGCAAACAGGAGCCTTAAATAGACTTTCACTTTAAATCATAGACAATTAGAGCAATCCCCGACGCTGAAAATCAAAAACATTTATTCCTTGAGATTTTCCTATCATTTCGACTGTGAATTTTAACAAACAAACCTCCCAAGCATCATCTACTCCGTGAATAACAGCCGAGAGTGGATTTGAGTTCCTGTTCGCTCTTTCCAGCACTTTGTCTCTGACGTCATTAAACGGTTCATTGACAACATCTTCACGGACCTTGTCCTTACGAAAGCTAAATCCATATTTTAAAATCGATAGGTCAGCAGCATTTTCATGTAGCCAGTGAGAAAATGCCTCAGCCTGCTCTCCAAAACCTTCAAACTCAAGATCAGAATAGGCTTCCGGCTTAATGATTGTTGGACGATCAGCATGCAAAATCCCTTCCCTTACTCTGGTCTCATTAACGCTGTCCATCAGCTCAGAAATCAGGTGAAATTCAAATGATGTACTCCCAAACGTATCAATACGTCGATCAGGCTCCAACAGGACCTCCGTGGACTCTAGTGCATATTGTATGTCATCTTGGGAATACATTATTTACATTTACGGACAAGCATATGTACAGAAACAATTATATCGCTCCCATGGAGAGGAGAATCAACGTAAAACAAACGAGCCAGCACCAACGCTGGACTTTACAGGAAATTTATTATTCCCCTTTAATTGATTCGATATGACTTATGACTGCTCCAACACTCACCAATTTTTCAGCCTCTTCATCGGGAACCTCGATGCCAAACTCTTCTTCAAAAGCCATTACCAACTCAACAGTATCTAATGAATCAGCACCCAAATCCTCAATNAATTTAGCCTCAGGAGTGACGTTNTCCNCAGGAACATTCAAGTTTTGAATAATTATTTCTTTAACTTTGTCTGCAATATTATCAGCCATATAAAATATATTTTAGTTATGTTAACTTGTTGGCTATACCTTCCGCAATAGCTTTTATCAAACAATTAAATTAAAGATTTCAGTATTTTTTAAAAAAACATCACCCAAATAGAAGAAATTATAAATAACATTTGTTTGTTGTTTGTAATCCTGTTCTCTAAATCTCCTCCTCATTACCCTCATCCACAGATTCAACATTTTCAATAATCTCACCTGAAATCCTGTTCTTTAGCCTGTCCAGTATCATATCAGCTCCAACGAATTTCAAATCGTCCACTACTGCTCTTTTTTTTGTAGACTCATCTTCGTTGTAAAAAACATAAGCCAATCCTTTCTTGGCCCACTTTCTTGTGTCTATCCGGAAAATAGAATCAAATGGAATAACCTCTCCTTTCTCTGAAATGAGATTATTCGCATCTGCAATTAACTCTCTTTTGCTATTAATCAGCGCAAGAACCAAAACAAAAAATGCTCCTACCCACAAACATGCAGCAATGATGATCTGCGCCTGAATCTCAGAATCGGAATGGAATTTAGGATCTTTGATCTCCCA
>PAPL01000002.1 GCA_002708885.1 Verrucomicrobiales bacterium
GATGCATGGGCTGCTTTTGATGATGTTGCTGTGGGTTATTTATATAACGAAACAGCAGTTGCGCCTGACCTTGAAAATGACGGTTTAGATTCGATGGACATTGAAAGGGCCAGAGAAGAAGCGATAAGTTTCGCGGCTTATAGGGTTCTCATTTCACGTTATAAGAATTCAGTAGGAGCTGATCTGACTAGAGAAGCTCTAATGAATCAAATGGTCACTCTTGGGTATGATGAATCGAACGATTCGATTGAGGGTGATTCTCCCGCTGCTTTGGGTAATAGGATCGCCAATACTGTACTTTCTTTTTTTTGGGATGATGGATCAGGTGAAGCAGATAACTATGTGGATCTTACCTATGAGCCCGAAAATGATCCTTTGCCTCTGGATGAACCTAGGTTCACATTACTTACCACATCAAATCCGAGCCGTTGGCAGCCCCTGGCATTTGGGGATTTTGCTCTGACTCAGAATGGAATAGAGACGGACCTTATCCAAAATTTTCAGGGTTCTCAGTGGCTCATGGTTAGGCCCTTTGCGCTACGGAGAAAAAGTCCTAGTGGACTCTATGATGATCCGGGTCCTCCCCCAATGCTAGGCTCATCGGGAGATCAACAATTTAAAGATAACATTAATCAGGTCATTAGATATAGCAGCTGGCTTGACCCAAGGGACCAAGTTGAAATGAATATTTCCCCTCAAGTCTATGCAAACAATCGATTAGGAAGAATGGATGGTAGGGGTCATGGCAATAACCCTGTGACTGGTGACCCGTACCCAGAAAACAAGGTTCTCAGAGCTGATTATGGCAGGGTAATCGCCGAGTTTTGGGCTGATGGCCCTGATTCAGAGACGCCTCCGGGCCATTGGAATGTAGTGGCCAATGAAGTTGCTGATCATCCACAAACGACGCGAAGAATAGAAGGCGAAGGGCCTGCCGTTAATGATTTGGAATGGGATGTAAAATGTTATTTTGCAATGAATGGTGCACAGCATGATGCAGCGACAGCGGCCTGGACATGCAAAAGAATTTATGATTATGGCCGTCCAATAACTATGTGCCGTTACATGGGTTCTAAGGGGCAATCCACAGATAAGGGGGATCCAGGAACCTTTGCCGAGTTAACTTATGATCCGGAAGGTTTAAAGCTTGAGCCGGGTCTGGTTGAGATTGTGACTCCGGAAACGGCGCTTCCTGGTCAGAGGCATGAGCACTTAGCGTCGAGCATAGGCTCAATTGCTATATATGCTTGGTCAGGAGAGCCTGATGATCCGGAATCTGAGTTGGGTGGAGTTGAGTGGATTCCTGCAATGAATTGGCTCCCTTATCAGCGTGACACTTTTGTGACTCCTGCTTTTGCTTCGTATGTGTCTGGTCACTCCTGTTTTTCTAGGGCAGGTGCTGAGGTGATGACAAAGATAACGGGCAGTCCTTATTTTCCTGGAGGCTTTAAAGAGTATTTGATACCGAAGGGTTCACTTGAATTTGAGTATGGACCCACTGACGATGTTAGATTGCAATGGGCAAGTTATTATGATGCTTCAGATGAGGCGGGCATTTCTAGGTTGTGGGGAGGTATTCATGTATTGGTAGATGATTTGCCTGGGCGTGTCATGGGTTCACGTGCTGGCCTTCGCGCTTATGAATTGGCCAGAAAATATTGGGACGGAAGTATAATTAAAGAGCCGGTACAGTTTTCTTTCTCGAGAGATGTAACACTGGCAAAAGTCACTCTTAAATGGGACCGGACAATCGGTCTATTTTATAAGGTGCAATCATCATATGATTTAGGGAGTTGGTGGGATGAGACCGAATGGATAAGAGCTGAAGATATTTGGGGTAAATTTGAGGATACGACACCGTCACCAGAGAGAGGATTTTACCGAATTTTGCGTTCAATTAGCGGTTCTTGAATTGTTGTTTCTGTAACAATGTTAACCAGTCCCAGGGGAGCGGGGATTTCATCCATTTAGGAGGATTAGAGAATTCAGTTGACCACGGATATGTAATCTTTTCTAAACTTTTAATTTTGAACCCAAATCTATCAGCAAGACACGTTAGTTCTTCTTCTAGATAATGTTTGGTAGGGACTCCTCCGTAATTTATTATTCCTCCTCTGGAAATTAATTTTCCGTTCTCATCTGTTGTTTCAAATCCTTCGGTCAATGCTTGCGATGAGGCGTTGCCCTTCCTGATGTTCCATTCGACGAGACGATATTTCGAATAAAGTGCAGATTCCAGGGAAGGTGTAACCAGAACTAAATATCTTCCCGGTCTCACAGATTTTCTTACATTTCGCCAGATTTTTTCCCGATCACTAATTGAAGGGCTCAGAATGACATTGATGCAGAGTGCCAGATCGGACGGTTTTATTTTTGATGAAAATTCTCTAAGGTCACGAACCGTTAGGCTTAGATTTGTTATATTTCGGTGAGATTTTTTTGCAACATCTATCATCTCTTCTGAATAGTCGCATCCTTGAACGTTCTTGAAGTGATCAGATAGGAGTGGCAGAAATTTTCCTGTGCCGCAGCCAAGGTCCACGGCAGTTCCTTTTTTCAGTGCTAATTTTTTTATGATCGATTCTATTTTGCGGTCCTGATCATTATCATAAACGCTAAGAATGTTTTCCTCGTAATTGGTTGCAATTCCTTTCCAGTCTTCGGCCTCCATGAATTTATTTTTTGTTTCTTTTTTTTGGATTTCCGATGAGACCAAGAGAATCCAGAAAAGAGTCCATTTTTTTTACCGTGTCAGTGTATGCGGAGCCATTGCCCCTTCCAAAGTTGAAGAATCCATGTTTTTGATCTTCATAAGCATGCAATTCACATCGCAGGCCAAGCTCATCCATCTTCGTTTTGAATTGAAAGACATTACTAAAGGGCACTGTCGTGTCCGCTTTTCCATGAAAAATACAGGTAGGCGGAGTTTTAATACTAATATGATGCAGTGGGGATATTTTCATCCAGTCCTTACCTAATCTACTATTACCGTAACCCGCAGGTGAGGTGTCACAGACTGGATTAAAGAGAATCAGTGCAGAAGGAATTGAGGAGATTTTAAGACTCTCTGATTCGAATCCACTGACAGTTCCTGTGCAGGCAGCAACGTGTCCGCCTGCTGAACCGCCCGCTGCGACTACCTTCTTTGGATCGATTCCCAGAACACCAGCATTTTTGCGGACCCATCTGATTGCAGATTTGCCATCTTCGACGCAATGCAAAGGTTCTGTGTTATGACTTTTTTTTGTGCGATATTCTGCGCTTATGGCGACCAGTCCTTTGTTAGATAAGTGTCGACAGTGTGGATAAAATTGTTTTGGAGTGCCACCGTTCCATCCTCCTCCAAAGAAGAAAACAATAGCTGTTCTTTTGTCAGATTTTTTCCATTTTTCAGGTTTAAAAACGTGAAGCTTTATGCCTGATTTCTTGAATGCCTTGAACTCAATTTTTTGATCTGGATTGCTTGATTCAGCGTGGAGGATATGAGAAGTCAGTAAAATGCTGAGGATGTACAGTGCTTTCCTGTTCATTCTCGCTATGCTGAGAAAGAATTTTTTATTTTGCAAGCATGCATCGGAACATTCGCTAATGAGGTTTACCTGTCCTATACAAATGTTCTATAGAATTTTTTGTTAATGAACGCCCGAAAATAGCCAATTCATCGATTCTGCCTGTGAAGTATCTGATTGGAGTTCTGCCGTTTGAGGATTTTATACTGGAATTTCCAATTTCAGCATTGCTGAATTTTATAGCAGTTAAGCCGTTTTTAGGAAATTTAGCTTCTGAAATTTCTCGAGAATTTAAGTAGTGGCTGACTTTCTTTTCATTCGAATTGAAAACACTGGCAAGGTGAATCCACTTTCCAAGCATGTTTCGATTAAGTATGGGAGATGAGGTGAATGAATGGATCTTTTTATTCTCATCACTCTGCACTTTGAGGGTGATCTGTCCTTTCGAAGTTAATGCCCAGTCCATTGAATTACTGGATCTCTCACTACTTGAGAGAAGCGAAGTAAGTCGTCTGGGCATTGCATCTAATCGGACCCAAGTAGAAAGAGTAATTGTTTGATAAGGCTCATTGGACTGAAAATGGACTCTGTCACTGGGGCTTTTAAATTCGAGTCCACCCTTTGATGACCATCGGCCGTTCGTCCACCGGCATCCGACAATTGCTCCGTGTGAGAATTGACTTTGGAATGAGACTTGGTTAACCAGACTTCGTTCACGAGGTCCTTGTCCCTCAAAAGTATAGAGAGCCAGTATGTCCTCGTCTGCTCGTATCTCCTCGATCAGTTCTTGCCATTTCTGATGTCGCATTGTCGAATTTTCAAGGGACGTTTGAGCAAGTTCCGAATAAGAAATAAAAGCCATGGAGTTGGCTGGAATTTTTTGAATGCTATTGGGCTGGATGCGGACAGCTTCACCGGATTCAAGGGAACGTAAAGCCTTCGGATTCTGGCTCATTGCATCTTCATAAATGTCCACTAATCCACTGAAGCAATGCACTTCTGTTAAGTGGCCGTCTTCTTCAATGTTTATTCCAAATTCTGTTCCAAGATCGATGACTTCGATTTGCGGTGTTGATACACTGAATCCACAAGCTTGTGGTGGTACCTGAGCTCTTATTCTGCCTTCTCTTAGTATTGCACTGTTCTCTGAGGTGAGTTCTAAGATTGCAGGCCCTTCGAGAATAACTCTTGCGCCTGAGTAAAATTCAATGGCTGTGATTCCTGATTCAAGAATTATCTCTCCAGGGTAAAGGATTCCGTTTGTTTTCGTAGGCTGCATTCCGTTATCTACGAAATTTGCACCTACTGATTCCATAAGAATTGCCAGTCCGTCATGAGTAATTGTTTCGCTCTCTACTGCCTTAGCTTCGCTCGGCGTAATGCTGACACGCTTATTTATGAGAAATGATAATGAACCTGCAAATAGGAGAACCACAGCGGCAGCCGCGATCCATGGTAATGGCTTCCAACTCGGACTGAGTATCTGTTTCGTTGACTGGCCCTTATAGAATTGTGATGTTGATTGTGAGATTTGAATGGGAGTTGCATTGTTGCTTATTTCGAGCGGTGTCCTAGCTCCAAATTCCAGATCCATTTGAACACACAGTTCGGTGTAGTCTAAATAGAATTCACAGGCATCTGGATCTCCTGAAAGGATGTCCTCGATCCGTCTTAATTCCTCATCATTTGCAATACCATCATGAAGCTTTGATATGAGTATTTCTAGTTCAGCAAACCTATTTTCTGTTTTCCTCATTATTTCTTGTTCCTGTCTAATGCCAAAAGTCGATTTAATCTTAGCCTGTCTGAAGTGCAGTGAGTGTTTTTTCCACACATAACATTAGGTTATGACGAATGCGGTAAAGAGTTTGTGAAATGGCTCCGACAGTCCTTCCCTGATCCTTTGCGATTTGTTGAACTGAGGCCCCGGGCTTGTATCTTTCTTCTACGAGCTGGCGGTGATTTTCAGACAGTTTCAAAATACAGCTTTTCAGCGCTTTGATTCTGTCAGCCGCGGCGTCTTGAGCTGCACGCTCATCATTGCGTTCTGATAGATAATCAAGAATTTCATCATCGAAGACCAATTTCTCTCTGGCCATTTTTCTTCTAAAAGAGAGAACATGAAAGTAAGCGACTTTACATGCCCATGCATTGAAGTTAGTGCCCTGTTCAAAGGTTTCTGCCTTTTTCCAAATGGTAATGTTAGTTTCCTGCAAAAGGTCCCGAGCCCTGTTCCGGTCCGGAATGAGAGTCAGTAAGTAACCGTACACTGGTCCCTGTGCCTCTGTGAGGAGGCGGACAAACTCTTCGGAATCTGACTTCATAAATTCATGGGCCTATTCTTTGGCCACATTATTATATGTTCAAATCCATGAAAATCTAACTAAAGGAAAGATGATTGTTTTTTATGTTGGAAGCTTTGCTTCATTCAATCATGATAAGTACTGAACCATATTTAATTAATGGAACTTAATAATAGGAACCATTTTATATTGTTGATCTGCCTCTTTTGTTTCGTTGGTTGCTTAAAATCTTTAAGGGCTGATGAAAAAATAGAACCGAAAGGACATTGGGCGTTCCAATCTATAAAACGTCCTCACGTTCCTGACGAATTTACGCGTGACCCTATTAGATGGTTCATTTTAAAGGCCCTCAAAGAAGCAAAGATTCCAATGTCTTCATCGGCTGATCGACGTGATTGGATCCGTAGATTATATTATAATCTTACTGGGCTTCCACCGAGTTATTCTGAGCTCATAAAATTGGAAAATGACAAGCGATCTGATTCTGAAATTTCTCGTGAATTGGTAGAAGTATTGCTTGGCTCAACTCGTTATGGAGAGCACTGGGCCCGGCTCTGGCTTGATGTTGCTAGATATTCAGATACGAAAGGTTATGCGTACGGTTCTGAAGAATTTAATTTTCCGCATGCTTGGCTTTACCGTGACTGGGTAATTGATTCTTTTAACAAGGACCTTTCCTATAAAAAATTTGTTCTAATGCAATTAGCGGCTGACCTGATGCTGGGCCAGGGACTTTGCGATCGATCTGATTTGGCCGCGATGGGATATCTGACTCTTGGTAGGAGATTCATCAGTGTTGAACCGGACATTATAGATGACCGGATTGATGTTGTTACGCGAGGATTAATGGGGCTCACAGTTTCATGTGCCCGTTGCCATGATCACAAATTTGATCCGATTCCTACAAAAGATTATTATTCTCTCTACGGTGTTTTCAAAAGCTCTCAAGAAGAGCTGACTTCTCTTAACTTAAAAAATTCTGGGCCCTTGGCGGAATTAAACAAAAAGAAGGATTCACTGGCTCAAGAATTTGAGAAAAAAGCGCAGGAGCTCGAATCACGGTTCCTGGTCCGTTCCGGAGAATATATGTTGGCTGCCCTTAAAATTGAGGAGGTTCCTCCACCTGATTTTGCAGAAATTATAGAAAAGGATGATCTTAATCCGGCTCAGATCCGCCGTTGGTATGAGTATTTGAGTCAGAATGATCGTAAAATGGATCCGGTCTTTAGGCCATGGATTGCCTTGGCAAAACTCAATGAAAAGACTTTCTCGGATGAGGTAGAAACGATTTTGAACGGCCTGTCCGATTCCAATGGCCTTGTCATTTCCAAACTGCGAGAGATGCCTTTAATGAGTATGTCTGATGTAGCCAATTGTTATGCTGATCTTTTTCAGTCCGTTGGTAAAAACCCTCAAAGCTCGATTGATTGCCAGCAATTAATCGATGTTGTTTCAGGTAAAGGTTCACCGATAAGAGTTCCAAGGGATTATATTCATGATGTGGAGTGGTTGTTTGATGAAGGGTCCAAGACGGCCCTAAAAAAAATGCTGGCAGACATTGAGCGTGAAATCATAAGGCTTGGCGAGGAGGCCCCGCATTCTCTCATACTAGTTGATCGATCTGTCCCATTAAATGTTAATGTCTTTAACCGAGGAGATTATTCGAATCAGGGTCAGCACGTTGAACGAGGATACTTATCAATGTTCGGTACAGGGGCAGACACTAAATTCACTAAGGGTTCGGGTCGGCTCGAGTTGGCTAAAAAAATTGTTTCAAAAGACAATCCTCTAACGGCCAGAGTCATTGTTAACCGAATATGGAGAGCGCATTTTGGGGAAGGATTGGTTAAAACAGAAAGTGACTTTGGTTTGCGGAGTAGGGCTCCGAGTCATCCTGAACTTCTTGACTTCCTTGCTTCTGAACTAATTGATTCAGATTGGTCAATAAAACATATTCAGCGACTCATTACGACTTCTTCAGTGAGCAGAATTTTTTCTTCAGCATTTCCCATAAAGGATCCGGAGAATCGGCTCTTATCCGTATATCCCCGCAGGCGTTTAAGTTTTGAATCAATGAGGGATACTATGTTATCTATTTCTGGTGAACTTGACTTGCGGTCCGGGGGACCGCCCAAAGAAATGTTTGGTAAAGGAGCTTCGAAACGACGTAGTGTTTATGGAAAGATTGACAGGCAATTTCTTCCTTCGGTTTTGAGGGTCTTTGATTTTGCTAATCCCGAATTGCATGCGCCTAGGAGGTACAAAACAAACGTTCCTCAACAGGCTCTATTTTTAATGAACTCAGATTTTGCCATTGATCGGGCAAAGGCGCTATCTGTTAGGGTTCATGACGATTATCCGAGCGGAGATATACGGGCAAAGATCAATAGATTCTATGAATATGTCTACGGCAGACGTCCCAATTCAGAAGAGATTAATCGGTCTGTTCTTTTTATTGAGAATTCTGAAAATACCGAGAAAGAAGATCAAGGTTTGGCTGAGGCATGGTCCTATGGATTTGGTGAATTTGATAAGGGTTCGGGGAAAATAACTAATTACAAAGCATTGCCTTCCTTTAACGGTTCTGCTTGGGGAGGTGGATCAGAGTGGCCTGATCCTGCATTGGGCTGGGTCAGNCTGACCGCTGAGGGTGGCCATGTGGGCAATAGTGTTAAGCATGCTGCTGTTAGGCGCTGGAGGTCAGCATCATCATCACAGATCCAAATAGCTGGATTCATATCTAAGGTTGAAGAATGCGGAGACGGTATAAGAGCGTGGATTTCTAGTAGCCGAAAAGGATTAATTGCTAAATGGCGTGTTGAATTTGGCAAAGAGCAACCGGCTATCATTAAAAATCTACAAGTCGAAGAGGGTGAAGTAATTGATTTTATTGTCGATTGTGGAGAANAAGATGATTTTTACTGTGATGGATTTCTTTGGGCCCCCGTGATAAAATCCATTGGAGAGGAAATCTCCTGGTCAGCCCGGACTCATTTTTCGGGTCAGGGGCATTCTGATCTTAGCTTAAGTGTTTGGCAGAGATTTGCTCAGGCATTGTTAATCTCTAATGAGGTGATGTTTTTAGATTAATTTTTTCTNATCGATATGAAACCTTTTTCCTTTGATCTTAGCAGGCGTAATTTTCTGCACCGATGCGGTATGGGGATAGGGGCTCTCGGGCTTGAAGGGATTCTCCAAACTGANGCAGCAGTGAATCCTGTCAGGAATCATTTTCCCATAAGGGCCAAGAGGGTCATACATTTCTTTCTTAACGGTGGACCTTCNCATGTCGATACTTTTGATCCCAAGCCATCCTTAAATAAATATGAGGGAAAAGAATTGCCATTCGGTAAACGTAGGACAGANCGCAAGACTGGCGCGGCTTTTCCTTCACCNTTTGAATTTAAAAAATATGGTTCTAGTGGAATAGAATTCAGCAGTATTTTTCCTAAGATTGCGGAATTTGCTGATGACATTGCAGTTATCCGATCCATGAAGGCTGAATTACCTAATCATGAACCTTCACTTATGTTGATGAATTGTGGCGATTCGATCTTGAGCCGGCCCAGTGTCGGATCTTGGGTAACTTATGGGTTAGGATCAGAAAATAAAAATTTACCGTCATTCATTGCTATGAGTCCAGGCGGTTATCCNATCAAAGGAGCGCAGAATTGGCAGGCGGGTTTTCTTCCAGGTATTTTTCAGGCAACTTTCATCGATAGTAATCACAATAGAGTCGACAAGCTCATCGAAAATATAAGGCCATCAGGTCAAGATTCTAAGTCCCAAAGGAAACANCTGGATTTTCTCAATTATTTAAATTCGAACCATCTTAAGNAAAGAAAGCATNATCAATTGTTGAATGCGAGAATCCAAAGTTTCGAATTGGCTTACCGTATGCAAATGGATGCGACTGACGCTTTTGATNTAGAGCGTGAGCCGAAATATCTNCGGGACCTTTATGGCCGACANGTGCATGGAAGACAGACCCTGATCGCTCGCCGNCTNTTGGAGCGTGGAGTCCGCTACGTCCAATTATGGCATGGGGCCGGCCAGCCTTGGGATAATCATGATAAGATCAAAGAAAATCATTCAAAGCTGGCCTCTCAATTAGATTCTCCGGTCGCGGCGCTCATTCAGGACCTTAAGCAAAGAGGAATGCTAGATGATACTTTGGTTATTTTTGGGGGTGAATTCGGCAGAACTCCTACAGTGGAGCTCACTGGAAATGGTAAATCTAAGTTCGGGAGAGACCATAATCCATACGGTTTTAGCATTTGGTTGGCGGGTGGTGGAATCAAGGGGGGCACNGTGTACGGCGCCACGGATGAGTTCGGCTTTGAGGCCGTTGAGAACCCTGTCACTGCNCATGATCTTCACGCTACAATATTGAGTTTATTAGGCTTTGATCACGAGAGTTTCACTTATCGGTATTCAGGAAGAGACTTTAGGCTCACGGACGTTTCTGGAAAAATCATTAAAGAAATTATTTCTTAACGCTCATCGCTTGATTAAGGGTTCTGATTCCTTCAGAATTTAATTTATAATTAGAAAATCAGTGAACTTATTATTTTTAACGCGTCTTATTACTTTTCTTTTGATTAGTATTATCACTACGAACCTCCAAGCAGAAACTTTGAATCTTACTTTAAGAAATAGCGTTCGATCTGTTCATGNCTGGCAGNACGTCAAATGGAAGCCTAGTGAGACGGCTGTCATTATTTGTGACATGTGGGACTCTCACCACTCGGTCACCGCTGTGCGCAGAGTCAATGAGTTTGCTCCTCGCTTGAATGAAGTTGTCAAATCTCTCAGAAAATCCGGAGTCACAGTTATTCATTCTCCCAGTGATTGCATGCCTCACTATAAGAATCATGATGCAAGAAAACGTGCATTGGCAGTCCCAGTGGCTTCGGATCTTCCAAAGGAAATTTCTTCATGGTGCCATCGAATACCTGGAGAGGAAAAGGCTTCTTATCCAATAGACCAGTCAGATGGGGGAGAGGATGAGGATGAGTTTGAGAATAGGCAATGGGCCGAACGGTTAGAATCTGAAGGGCGTAATCCGGGAACTCCATGGCTTAGTCAGACTCCGGTCCTTGAAATATTAGAAAGAGATTTTGTGGCTTCTGAAGGAGATGTGGTATGGAATATTCTAAAGCATAATAAAATTAAACATGTCATTCTTGCGGGTGTACACACTAACATGTGCGTCCTTGGCAGGCCATTTGGNTTACGCCAAATGGTAAGGTGTGGGATGAATACGGTTCTTTTAAGAGANGGAACAGATGTGATGTATAACCCNGGAAAGTGGCCTTATGTTAGTCATTTTACAGGCCTAGATCTTATAATTGGACACATTGAAGAGAATGTCTGCCCAACTATAACAAGCGATCAGATAATCGGTGGCCAANCTTTCAGATTTATGCATGATAAGCGNCCGCANCTTGTCATTGTTTCCTCATCCGAAAAGGTCCTTAATTGGCAAAGTTTTGCCAGGCGTTTCTTTGACGCTGATTTTCGTGTCGATTATGTGGAGTCAGATACAGGAAAAGGTGTTAATGACATTAGTGATGCGGATTGCCTTTTGTTGGCTGATAAAATAAAGATTCAGAGGGTAAATGAATTGATTCAAGATCATGTGGATTCNGCAAGGCCTGTGATAGGAGTAGGAAAATCTTCAATCGTGGAAAAATATGATGTTTTTGGTNTCGNTGANGGACCGAATAAAAAAGAAACTCAGAAAATTGACTGGTTCCAAGGTGAAAAAAAGCATCCTTTGTCTATTGGATTCAAGAGCAATGAATGGTCAGAGGAAAAGGGNCANGGCCNCTTTGCNATGNGTGAGGGGGTCGGTCCTCTTTTTCATGGAAGACCAAANGCNGATGGATCGGCTGAATTACTTGCCTGGTCCTTTACCAGAACTGACAGCGGTAGATCATGTGCGACTTTNTTGGGTTTTTCTGAGAATAAAAAAGAAGAGCATTTTCAGAGATTCTTATTCAATGCAGTTCGGTGGGCGACGGGGGAATTAATCTCCAGNCAATTGCCGGAGGACCCAGATAAGCGCCGATCAAATGAAGGATGGATTGCCGCAGGAAATTTTCATAATTCTAGATCACTTGAATCAAAGCATTGGGACCTAAGGACATTANTTCGAGTCACTGGTTCATTGTCTCANATTGAGCGATCTTTTAGATGGGGTTCGGTCCCTGGTTCTATNGTTTACATTAACGGGAAANAGCTAAAGGAAGATGGACCCGGGCAATGGATCATCCCTTCAAAAACTTTAAAATCNGGTGNNCTGAATTTGATTGTNGTTAGGATAAATAAGTCAGATCCTTTTAAGGTTCCGCCNACAATATTCAGTNCANAAGAATCTTTCGAACTGGATNCAAAGCATTGGCAGGAGAAGCGTTCAGATGATGNGATTGATCCTAATTTTCCGATTCCTCCTCAGTTCGGCGCACCTACGGACCTGATTCAGGAATGGACTCAAAAAAAATAATTTATTTTTTTCTAAATTCTCTGATAATNTTCTAACAGTTATTTATTTTAAGCACCGCTATTTTTTCGGAACCGATGTTACCAAAGCTCCCAGAAATTTTTGTATTGGTTGCAACGTATGCATTGGTGTCAGGGTCATTTGCTGATGAAAAAGTTAAGGACACTTGGTGGTCCTGGAAACCTTTAAAAGAAATCAAGGTACCGGTCATTGACAAGACTAATCCGATAGACCGATTCATTGCTTCAAAATTAAAAGAACATGAATTGCTAATGTCCGAGGAGGCGGACCGGAGAGTTTTAATTCGCCGACTTTACTTCGATTTGTGGGGAATGCCTCCAACTCCCAAAGAGGTTAATGACTTCATTAAGGATTCTGATCCTAACGCTTATAGGAAATTGGTTGATAAGCTACTCCTTTCTCCGCGTTACGGTGAGCGCTGGGCAAGGCATTGGTTGGATGTGGTTCACTATGGTGAAACTCATGGTTATGATAAAGACAAGCCAAGGCCCAATGCTTGGCCCTATAGGGATTATGTTATCCGCGCATTTAATGAAGACAAACCTTATTCGCGATTCATAAAAGAGCAGATCGCCGGAGATCTTCTTTGGCCCGACACGGTAGATGGTATCGTTGCTACAGGTTTCATTTCTGCGGGTCCTTGGGATTTCATTGGTCATGCGGAAGTTCCGGAAACCAAGATTGATGGCAAGGTAGCTCGGCATTTGGATCGAGATGATATGGTAACTACTACGATGAACACCTTCACCTCTCTTACGGTCCAGTGTGCCCAGTGCCATGATCACAAAAGGGACCCGGTGACCATGGAGCACTATTATTCATTGCAGTCAGTGTTTGCGGCACTGGACCGTGCCGACCGTCCCTATGATGTGAATTCCGAGATTGCGACGAAGAGGCAAAAGCTAAGAGAAGAGAAAAAAAAGACAGAGCAAAGTATTGCCGCGAATAATAAGAAAATCGAAGCTAGCCTGAGTCCGGAAATCGTTTCTCTTAAGAAGCAAATCGAATCCATCGAGAACAGGCTCAAAGCTACCAAAGGTGATCAAAAAGGCCGGTCAGATAGGTACGGATATCATAGTCAGGTAGCCTCTGCTCAGGGAACCACAAAATGGGTTCAAATTGATCTGGGCTCTCAAAGGAAAATTGACAACGTTATTTTGGCCGGTGCTGATGAGTATGGATTTTCTGATTTTGGTTTTCCTCACCGGTTCCGCTTGGAAACCTCTAATGATTCTGAATTCAGTGATTCAATAATAATAGCTGATAATACCGGTTCAGATTTTCAGAGGCCAGGATCAAAACCGGTACTCTTTAAGGGAAATGAGTCAAAGGCGCGTTATGTACGCTTAACCGCAACTAAGCTTTGGAGCCGACGCATGAAAGGTCAGCCTGAAACAAATGATTGGATATTTGCTATGGGGGAAATGGCAGTCATTTCCGACAAAGAATTGTTAAAAGTTAAAGAAGTGACAGCCTTGGATAGCATTGAGGGCAATAAGCGTTGGGGGAAGTCTAATCTCACTGACGGTATCTATGGGACCCATTCTCTGGAGTCGTTAATTGGTAGTGAAAAAAGTCAATCCAATGGTTATCACAGCGCATTTGCTAAGGAGGTGAATGTACGCAAGTGGGTTCAGATTGAACTGCCAAAAATTCAATCAATCGATAAAATTGTTATTTATCCGGCCCGTCCAACTGACTTTCAAGACACTCCAGGATTTGGGTTTCCTCAAAGATTTAAGATTTTACTGAGTGATCGGGAAGACATGGAAGGTGCCGATATAATCGTTAATGAAACAGAATCCGATTATGCGAATCCTGGGGAAGACCCTGTAGTTTTTGATCTTGATACAAAGAGGGCCCGCTACATTAGGCTTGAGGCAACCAAATTAAATCATCCACAAGGCAGTCAAGGACCCATGCTAGCCTTATCTGAAATGCGCATTTTCAGCGGGTCTGAGGAGATCTCTAGAAATGCCAGAGTCACTTCGCTAGACACCATTGACAGTGGTCTTTGGCACCGGAAGAATCTTGTCGATGGGTATACCAGTAGACGACTCATTGTCGATGACGTTACTGAGGGTCTTTTGAAGCTTGCCAAATTAAAACCGGATGAATCTGAAAATGATCTTAATGAATTACGGGTCAGATTAAAGGATCTCCAGAAATCTAGTATTGATCCAGAGCTGATAGGGGAGAAGGAAAAGTTGACCGAATCTTTAGCCAGTATCAATTCAGGGCTCAATAATTTACCTAAATCAAAAATGGTATATGCTGGGACCGTTCATTCTGGTAGCGGAACATTTAAGGGCAGGGGACATACTGGAGGAAAGCCAAGGGATATTTTCGTTTTGCACAGGGGTTCGGTCACTGATCCTAGGGACCCTGTGAAGCCGGGAACAGTCCCCGGCATTGTTTCTGGAATGCCTCATCAATTTAAATTACCTGAGGAGCATAAGGAGGGGGACCGTCGCATTGCACTGGCTGAATGGATATCCCACAGGGACAATACCCTTACTTGGCGAAGCATAGTGAATCGTGTTTGGCATTATCATTTTGGCCGTGGAATCGTTGATACACCGAATGACTTTGGCAGGATCGGAGCAAAACCGACTCACCCTGAATTACTTGATTGGCTTGCTGTTTGGTTCCGTGACAATGGTGGTTCTATTAAAGATTTGCACCGTCTCATACTAAATAGTGAAACATATAAACAGGTCAGTGATCATCACCCAGAGAATGCCACGGCTGATATTTCAAATAAATATCTTTGGCGTCAGAATCGTAGAAGACTAGACGCTGAGTCCCTCAGAGACACAGTACTTTACGTTTCAGGAAAAATGAACCTTCAAATGGGTGGGCCTTCTTTTAAGGACTTTGTGATTGAAAAGCCTCAACATTCTCCACACTATCAGTATCATAAGTATGATCCTGATGATCCTTCGACGCATCGCCGCTCCGTTTATCGTTTCATTGTTCGCTCTCAACCCCAACCATTCATGGATACCTTTGATTGTGCTGACCCTTCGCAGTTAGTGGACAAGAGGGGTGAAACGACTACCGCGTTGCAGGCCCTTGCACTATTGAATAATAATTTCATGGTCAAGATGTCTGAGAGGTTTGCTGAAAGGATTTCTGGAAATTCTGATCCTGTCCGCACAGCATTTGAATTGGCCCTTTCTAGGGTACCTTCCATGGATGAATTGGTATTGCTTCGTTCATATGCACAACGGCATGGACTAGCGGCAACTTGCCGAATCATTTTTAACCTGAACGAATTTTCCTTCATCGATTAAAATGAATAGACGCGATTATTTATGGAAATCAGGAGGTGGACTAGGAGGCATCGCTCTCTCATCAATGCTTGGATCAGATAAGCTTCATGGTTCAACTCCTGGTCCAGTCTTAAGTCAGCCGCATCATCCTTCCAAGGCCAAGCGTGTCATTCAATTATTTATGGGTGGCGCTGCTAGTCACATTGATCTGTTCGATTACAAGCCCGAACTAATAAAGCATCATGGTGAAAAGTCAGATTTTGGAGAGCCAGTGGAGGCCTTCCAAAACGGTTTGGGCCCCTGGATGAAACCGGTATGGGAATTTAAACCGTACGGCCGCAGTGGCAAGATGCTTGGAGAAACTGTTTCCAAGTTAGGTGAGGTCGTAGATGACATGGCTTTCATTCATAATCTTATAGGCACAACGGGTGTGCATAGCCAGGCCACTTATCTTCAATCAACTGGATTTGACCGGCCAGGTTTCCCGGGCATGGGTTGTTGGGTAAGTTATGGGTTAGGAAGTATGAACGATAATTTACCAACTTTTGTGGTTCTTCCTGATCATCGGGGATTTGCTTCTAATGGTCCTAAGAATTGGGGTTCGGCTTTCTTGCCGGCTGAAAATCAGGGCACGATTATTCGTCTTGGCAGAAAGAATCCAATTCCTGATCTTAATCCACCTCCAGGAGCCGATTATATTAGTGAGGCTGCCGAGTCAGATGCTAGGGATGTTCTTTCTAAATTGAACCGTGAGCACCTAGGTACCAGGGCCGGAGATACTCGGCTCGAAGCGCGAATAAAGTCTTACGAGTTAGCGGCTAGAATGCAATTAGCTGCTCCTGAGGCACTTAATATTTCTAATGAACCTCAATACATTAAAGATATGTATGGAATACGTCCTGATGGTACTNCCTGGCCCAAGGACATTAATCATAANGAGGAGGCTAATCACTTCGGTAGAAAGTGCCTTGTCGCAAGACGACTCTTAGAGCGGGGAGTTCGTTTTGTTCAGATTTGGTCAGGATGTGATAATGGATTTCCAAGGCGAAACTGGGACAGTCATGAAGACATTAATAGAGACCATGGACCATTGTCATACGGAATGGCTGTCGGAGCTTCAGCGTTGATTAAGGACCTAAAACAACGTGGGCTTCTTGAGGACACTATAGTTTTATGGACCACTGAATTTGGACGCATGCCGTCGACCCAAGGTTCTAAGGGCCGAGACCACAATCCTTTTGTTTTTACGAACTGGCTCAGCGGGGGCGGAATCAAGGGCGGAGTAACTCATGGGCAAAGTGACCAGTGGGGCTACAAACCTCTGGATAGGGATAATCCAACTGAAGTGTATGATGTTCATGCCACAATTATGCATCTACTCGGAATTGATCATGAGCGTCTTACGTTTCGCAAAGACAGCATAGATCGNCGTCTAACAGACGTGCATGGGCACGTAATTAAGGAAATTATAGCCTAAAAGCTGATCTCTCTATATTTATCGAATGTTGGGATTTTTTTCGTTATAATTAAGCCATTAATCAAAGAATCCCCCATCCTATGCGAAATCAATTTCGTTTATTTTTTTTCTCAGTTCTTAGCTTACTCATTAACTGTAGTTCCGTTAATGCTAGTGGAACGGCTGACAGTATCCTTGTTTTTAATGAAGTTCATTATAACCCTGCGGATGATCTATCCGATTCAGAGTGGATNGAATTCCATAATCTTAATGGAGTNAATGTNGATGTTTCAGGATGGAAATTAAGAGGAGGTGTTGATTTTGATTTTCCTGAAGGGACCGTGGTTGAAGGTCATGGATTTCTTCTAATAGCAGCAGATCCTGATAATCGAAACCTTTCCGGAAAGTCTGCCCTTGGTCCATTTCNGGGGTCATTAAATAATGGAGGCGAGTTGTTACGGATTGAGGACCGGGACGGTAGAATCATGGACACCTTAGCCTATGATGATTCGGGTGATTGGCCAGTTGGTCCGGACGGATCAGGAGTAACTTTGGCCAAACTTAATCAAGAAACGGCGAATTCTGATCCTAAGAACTGGGTCGCTNCACGATATGTAGGTGGAACGCCCGGACTTCCTAATTTCCCATTACCTGGAGCTCCACCTATAAAAGTTGAGACAATCATTGTCAGTTGGGATGCTGTTTGGCGTTACAATGAGACTGATGATCTTGATTCTGATTGGGNCAGCTCAGCGCATTTCGGTGAGAATTGGAAATCAGGGGCGGGTCTGTTAGGCTGGGACACGCGACCGCCAGAGGCCCCTTTGGGAACTGAGCTTCAGCGTCCNTTGTTGAACGATCCTTATGTGATAACTTATTACTTTGAGCATGAGTTTAATTTGAGTCAGACACAAATTGATAATTTATCGGAGCTTAAGATTGAGCATCTATTCGATGATGGGGGCATTGTATATATCAACGGGCAGGAAGTTTTTCGTCACAAGATGCCGGAAGGGACAGTGTCTTCTGAAACGCTAGCTGAACGNGGAACTGATCCTGACCTTGAGGATCCGGTAGGTATTCCTGCCACTGCTCTGGTCGTGGGATCTAATAGATTATCAGTTGAAATTCATCAGGCCAATGCCGGTAGCTCTGATATTATGTTTGGTTTGCGTCTGACCTTAGTCGAAGAACCTCCTGATCCATCAGCGNCCAAGGNCACTGTGGCTTTTAATGAATTTTCCTCTNATAATGCAGAGGATGGGTTCCGTCTTGAACTGAAGAACCTGACAACTGCACCGATTGTACTAACTGATTATCAGATNGTATTTTCAGAGGGGGGAATTCATACAATTGAAGGAGAAAATATTGGTCCTGGAGATTTCATCACATTCAGTGAGGATAGATTGGGTTTTTCACCAGGAAATGATGATAGATTATTTCTTTTTGATCCATCT
Source organism: Verrucomicrobiales bacterium (assembly GCA_002708885.1). GTDB lineage: Bacteria > Verrucomicrobiota > Verrucomicrobiia > Verrucomicrobiales > DEV007 > EC70. Next base: position 18,527 of record PAPL01000002.1, read on the forward strand.
GGTCAACTCATAGATGCTAGAAGAGTCACTGGGAGGTTAAGAGGAAGATCAGAAGAGTTTAATGGGGAATGGCTTTATCCGTCATCACCTACCTTTGGTACAGATAATCAATTTTCATTTGAACGTGATATNGTGATCAATGAAATCATGTATCATCCGCGTCCAGAGCCAGCAGTTCCTGACACGGAGGCAATTTATGAGAGTGTCACTTTACTCGATTGGGATGNGACATGGAGATATAATGAGTCGGGCCCTGACTTGGGGAACGCTTGGCAAGACCGGTCCCATGTGGCTGGCGGAGACTGGAAAGTTGGTATTGGTCCGCTTGGATGGGACACTACTGTCAAAGAGATACCGGCAGGCACTATCATAACACGTCCTTCACTTAATCCAGCGGCACCTGTCATAACGTATTATTTTGAAACTGACCTTAACCTCACAAGAAATGATATTGAAGAGATTACAGCTCTGAAACTAGTTCACCTAATTGATGATGGGGCAGTCTTTTATATTAACGGGCAGGAAGTGAGCAGATTTAAAATGCCTAATGGCAGTATTAATTCTGAGACTCGTGCCACTAGAGGAGGTGATGCTGTAGTGGAGGGGCCTTTTGACATTCCCAAGGAGGCCCTATTGGTNGGGTTNAATAGAATATCTGTTTCTGTTCATCAAAGTTCACCCGGGAGCAGTGATATTATTTTTGGGATGCAGTTGCTGGCCCAAAGAGAACTTTCTCCTTTTGTGNCTGGTAAGCCTTTCAGGTCATCTGACCGGACATGGCTTGAAATTCATAATCGTAATTCAGAGAGGAGCATTAATTTAAGAGATTGGAGATTTGATGATGGCTTTGAATTTGAATTTTCTGAAGACACAATCCTTGNGCCTAGGGAATTNATTGTATTATCTGAGGATCCTGAGGAACTGAGGAATCTGCATCCTGACATTCGTATCTTGGGAGGAATAGGGGGCCGTTTGTCGAGATCCGGTGAACGAATCAGACTCATCGATTCAAATGGCAATCCGGCTGACGACTTGCATTATTTTGACGGAGGACGTTGGCCCGGTAAAGCTGACGGAGGAGGTTCTAGTCTCGAATTAAGGAACCCGTACTCTGATAATGCAATGCCTGAGTCCTGGTCAGCTAGTGATGAGTTTGCCCGTGGACAATGGAAAAAATTTGAGAGGACGGGACGCGCAGTGAATGGGAGGTCCGATCCTCAGGGATATCATGAATTTATTTTTGGCTTACTTGATGAGGGGGAAATTTTAATTGATGACATCAGTGTCATTGAAAGTCCTGGGACAGGATCAGCGAAGGAGCTCATTCAGAACGGCGAATTTAGTTCGGGTTCAGCGACTTCTTGGAGAATGCGTGGTACTCAGAGGCATTATGAAATTATTAATGATCCTGATTCTCCAGGTAATAAAGTAATGCATCTNAAGGCTTCGGGCCCAACGGAACACATGCACAATTGTGCTGAAACGACTTTAAAATCAGGGAACAGCTTTGCGAACATTAGTTCATCTAAAGAATATAAAATAAGTTTTCGTGCTCGATGGATTTCGGGATCCAATCAGCTCAATTCAAGGCTCTATTTTAACCGTCTTCCACGGACAGANATTCTTCCAATCGAAGACCCCCACGGTGGAGGAACTCCAGGCAGAATAAATTCTGTCTTTGAGGAAAATTCAGGTCCGAGTTTTGAGGCCCCGGTCCATGATCCGGCCGTTCCGCAGGCCAATCAGGTAGTCGAAGTGAGCGCTACTATAAAGGATTCCGATGGTATTGATAAGGCCATCGTTCATTATGCCGTAAATTCCGGATCCTTTCGTCAGGTCAAGATGATTCCCGGACCCAATGGGTTGTATCGAGCTACAATTCCAGGGCAATCAAAGAATTCGCGGGCACAGTTTTATATAGAGGCCGTTGATTTGCTAGGGGCCAAATCGTTCTTTCCCAGAGAAGCTGAGCAATCAAGAGCAATGATCCCTTGGGATGATGGTAGATCTAAATTGCAATCAGGGTCCGTGTATCCAACGAATTTACGCATCGTCATGCCTACTGCAGACGCGAATTTCATGCATACCGTGACCGAAGTNATGAGCAATGACCGGTTACCGTGTACTGTCATTCACAATGATGAAATTATTTATTATGGATGCTCTGTCCGTTTAAAGAGTAGCCAGCGAGGCCGATCTAACGAGAGTAGGGTTGGTTTTAATATTAAATTTCCCTCTGATAATAAATTTCTTGGAGNCCATAAGACNATTGCTGTTGATCGATCCAGTCAGCGAGAGATTATGATAAAGCATGTGGTTACCCGTTCAGGTAAGATTCCTGGAATGTATGATGATCTGGCGTGGGTAATACAACCAAGATCTAACCGGGCCACTTCGGGNATTCTGATGAAATCACGGTATGATGATGAGTGGTTGGAGAATGCTATTGGGGACGGAGAGGATGGAAGAATGTTTGAGTTTGAGTTGATCTATCATCCAAATAATACAAACGGAGGAAGGGAAGGGCTCAAGTTGCCACAACCTGACGGTGTCGTTGGTGTCCAGATGCGGAATCAGGGAGGAGATGATAAGGAACTCTATCGTTGGCATTGGTTAATTAAGAATAACCGAGACGCAGATGATTATTCCGGTCTGATTAATTTGCTAAATACCATGGGCCTGTCTGGGCAAGATTACCGAGATTCAATAGAGGAGGTCGTTGATGTTGATCAATGGTTGCGGTCCTTTGCTGTTCAAAACCTTGGAGGAATTGGGGACAATTATGCTACGCATGGGAGTGGTGCTTGGCACAATGCGATATTTTATATTAGGCCGACTGATGGAAGAGCTATGTATTTTCCTTGGGACATGGATTTTACCTTCACTAATGGCGCAACTTCAGGAGTGACTCCGAGTACGGATCTGAACAAACTGATTGGTATCGGTCCCAAATATGAGCGTGCCTATTACGGACACTTACTTGATATTATAGAAACAGCATTCAATGCGGAATATATGGGGCCATGGTTACGGCATTATTCAGATTTCCTCCCCTCTGAAAATCTGAACGGATATTCTGGATATATTCGTTCAAGATCCAATCATGTCAGAAATCTTATTGGTAACGCGGTATCTAAAGTTTCATTCAGAGTGACCAGCAAGAGTGGAAACGATACNGATAAATCAACGATACCGGTTCGTGGTGATGCGTGGGTTGATGTGAGGGAAATCCGGTTAGCTGGAACTGATAAGGGGCTTGATGTTAGATGGGTTGACGATAATAGCTGGGAAGTTAATTTGCCGGTCAAATCGGGNCCAAACGAGTACACCTTGCAAGGCATTGGCTTTGGTGGGGAGATCATTGGGTCAGTAAAATATTCGGTAACTGGTAATGGCAGTATAGACTCTGCGGGTCCAGAGAATCTTGCCATTAGCGAAATTCATTATCATCCCAACCCTCCAAGTGATGAGGAAGTCAGTTTGGGGTTCACGGACAGTTCAATGTTTGAATGGATTGAATTAGTAAATATGAGTGATTCGAGAACAGTTGATCTTAGTAATGTNCGATTTGTAAATGGCATCGATTTCACTATTCCTTCTGGTACTCTGCTTGGCCCGGGAAAAAGGATAGTGATACCTGCTAATGTTGCGGCCTTTAANCAGCGATACGGCNATCTTAATAATGGATCATTGCTNANTCATTCTTTCCTTGATAGTGATGGTAATAATAAATTATCGAATTCGGGGGAGAGGATTGTTTTGTACAGTGCGGCGAATATTACGATTTCAGACTTTTCGTATGAAGATGATCGGCCTTGGCCAGTCAGTGCTGATACCGGCGGTTATTCTTTGACTCTAATGATGCCGGGAAACAATGACCCTTCTGAAGCTCAAAGTTGGAGAAGTAGCCTCGTTGTCGGAGGCTCGCCTGGAAGTACTGATTTTGTATCTCTTGAGTCGTGGGTTAATGCGAATGANGGNATTGAAATGTTAAAAGATGATGATGGAGACGGGAGNNTTTCTATTATAGAATATCTTGAAGGCACNGATCCGCTCAGAAGAGACAATTCCAGCACAAGAGTTGAAATGAGNGNGGATGGGGAATTGCGTCTTGAATTTATGCAAGCGATTGGCCATGATCAGGTCTATTTTTCTGCTCAGGGTTCCGATGATTTTAATCTTTGGAAGGCCGAAGGAGTCGAATATAGGGGGCGCGTTAATAATGGTGATGGAACCGAAATGGTAAGGTTTAGAATTAATGATTCTGTCAGAGCATTTGGAAAGAGCCGATTTCTGCGTTTATCTGTATCAGAGAATCCCTGAATCCTTCATCTTGGGGTAGCGCTTCGGCTGACATACTGGCTTTTAGTAAAGAGAGTCTTGCCTTGTAAATAATATTACACTGGTCATCATAAAAGCATATGCAGACAAAAAATCTCACTTTGATTATTTTATTTAGTATCTTTTCCTTGTCAGCTCATGCGCGGCTTGAATTGCCAAAAGTTATTGGATCCAACATGGTGTTGCAGCGAGGAGTTGAGGTTCCAATTTGGGGCTGGGATGATCCTGGTAATGAGGTCTCGGTACTGATCGGGAATAAAAGGAAAGTGGCCAAGGTTGCTGAGGATGGAAAGTGGACCGTAAGATTAGATCCCATGGAAGCGGGTGGACCTCACGAGATTCAGATCGCCTCAGGGCAGGACCAGATTATTCTAAATAATGTTCTTTTTGGTGAAGTATGGATATGTTCCGGCCAATCCAATATGGAGTGGTCAGTGAAAGGATCTAATAATCCTGGAGAGGAAATTGCCAATGCTAAATACCCTAAGATAAGGCTTTTTCATATTCCCAAAAAAGCATCAACATTTCCTGAAAAGGATTGCAATGCTTCTTGGAAAGAATGCAGTCCTGAGAGCGTAGCTAATTTTTCTGCTGTGGCTTATTATTTTGGCCGTCATTTACAAAGTGAGCTTAACGTTCCAATCGGACTAGTCGGAACAGCCTGGGGTGGAACCAGAATCGAGCCATGGACACCAATTCCCGGTTTTGATTCAGTAGACAATCTCAGAAGCATTGCTGATAAGGTCAGGCGTTTCAGTGATCTCGATTTAATTGTTGATCGTGCCCAAAGATGGGCTGATGCGGTTAAGAATGCCGTTCANAATGGAAGGAGAATTCCGTCACCTCCACAAGTACCTAAATTAAACCACGGTAACCCAACAGGACTGTATAATGGAATGATCGCTCCTGTAGTGCCGTACGCAGTCAAAGGAGCCATTTGGTATCANGGCGAGTCCAACGTGGGCGAAGGAATGCTGTACCATGACAAAATGAGGGCACTGATTGCTGGCTGGCGTCACGTTTTCAATAATAAGNATCTTTCTTTTCATTTTGTTCAGCTCGCTCCTTNCAGATATAACCGCGCCGATTCTTTGCCGAACATATGGGAGGCGCAGGCCGCTACTCTTGCTGTGCCGGGAACGGGCATGGCAATTATNACTGATATAGGTAACACGCAAGACATTCACCCTCGTAACAAGCAGGACGTTGGAAAGCGATTGGCGTTATGGTCTCTTGCTAAGGATTACGGGAAAGAAAAAAGCGTTTATTCTGGACCATTGTATAAATCAATGAAAGTTGAAGGAGACAAGATAAGGATCAACTTTGCACATACTGGTACCGGTCTAACATCAAGGGACGGTAAGGACCTAACNGATTTTATGATTTCTGGTNCTAACGGTGAGTTTGTGTCAGCAAAGGCAATAATTGATGGGCACACAGTCATTGTTAGTGCTGAGAACGTTACTGAGCCGAAGAATGTGCGTTTTGGCTGGCATGAGACCGTAAATCCAAACCTTTCAAATAAAGAGGGCCTCCCGGCGAGCCCTTTCAAGACAGATGATTGGAAGGGCGCCATCGATCAGTAGCCGAATAATAAATGCAATAATTGATTAAAATTTTTAATCTATTTGAGGAAAATCGAATCAATTTTTCTTGCAATTTGAAACTCGATCGATACGAGTGAATTTAGTTTTTCGAAAATTATAATTGGAATGTATCGAATTCTTATTTTCAGTCTTCTATTGATAACCTGGGTTATTCTTTCTGGGCTACTCGATGAGTTCCATATTGGCTTAGGTATATTGTCGTGCGTTCTAGTTACTTGGCTTTCTTCTGGTCTATTATTCAATGATCGCTCATTGAGCTTTCACTCGAGGTTAAGACAAGCGATTCGATTNCTTTTTTATTTGTTGTGGTTGTTGTGGCAGATAGTNNTGGCTAATATTCATGTTCTAAGGATTTCATTTTCTCCAAGAGTTGGGGAACGGATCCAGCCTCAGTTGGTCCGTTTCCGATCCGGTCTGAAGAGTGACTTTGAAAAGTANGTCTTGGCTCAATCAATCACGCTCACTCCAGGGACCGTTACTCTTAAGATCGATGATGATGTTTTTCTTGTTCATGCCATTAGCGATGTGGCAGCTGAGGGATTAATGGGGTCAATGGCGGGCCGTGTCCGACATGTTTTTTCTGTAGAGTAGTAATGAGTNATCAATTCATGGAGACAGTATTAATTGTGGCGGGCATATGCCTTTTCCTGATGATGATNCCGATCATGTTCAGGATCATTGTTGGGCCGACTGCGATTGATCGGATAGTTGCAGTCAACATNATTGGAACTAAGACAGCTGTTCTTCTTATTATTATTGGAGCGCTGTTCGATAATGTCTCTATGTTTGTTGATTTTGCGATTGCTTACGCGGCTCTCAATTTTTTGGGATCACTTGCCGCTGCTAGGTATTTTAACCGGACCAGGCCAGCCTACGGCAAGGGTTCATCAGTGGAAACGAAAGGGTCCTAAGTATTATGGATAGTTTTTTTAACGTTTTAAGTATTATTCTGATTTTTAGCGGCCTNATTTTTTTTATGGGGGCAAGCGTTGGTTTAATTAGATTTCCGGANTTTTANACTAGAATGCATGCTGCCGGGAAAGGTGATACTCTTTCCACGATTCTTATCACAGTCGGTATGGCTACTCAGGTCCTGAGTCACTTTGATATGGTCAATTTGTTCGTTGCTATTAAGATTGTGGCGATCGCTGTTTTGATCATGCTCACTAGCCCGACCAGTACTCACTTGTTAATGAAGGCTGGCTACGATGATGGTATTGANCCGTTCACTTATTCTGGTAAGGGCGGAATCATTGAACTTGGAGGCCCTTTTATAAAGAGTAGGAGATCAGATGCTATTGATTCTAAAGTAAAACAGAAGAGTCCAAGTAAGAAGAAAAGTTCAAGCAAAAAGAAAGTAACAGGGAATGATTCTTCTTAAATAATGAACAATGAGNAATAAATTCTTTTTCTGCAATAGAACCCTAACTAGTTGATGAATTGATTTGGCAGTTTGACATAATAATTTTAATTTTTTTAGTTATCACAGCTATCATTTCGCTGAGACTAAAGGANCTCCTTGGAGCNTCAATGGTCTTTGGTATTTACTCTTTTCTTATATGTCTATTATGGGCGGAAATGGGGGCAGTCGATGTGGCTTTCACTGAGGCGGCTGTGGGCGCAGGGGTCTCGACTGTAATTATGATTGCAACGGTTTTTTCAACAAAAAGAAGATCTAAGGACTGAAATTAGTAATGAAAATATTTGGATTAATTGCTGTTCTGGTNATTGGAGTATTGTTGCTTTCAGCNACTAGTGATTTTCCTTCCTGGGGCGATCCACGNTCCGCTGCCAGTGATGGNGAGGTTTCAAGTTTTTACATAGAGCAGACAAAGAATGTAACAAAGGTTCCCAANATGGTCACTGCTGTTTTAGCTGACTTCCGCGGTTATGATACAATGTTTGAGACTGTCGTTATTTTCATTGCCGGGATAGGAATTATTGCAGTGCTGAGGAACTTTGACGAGGTTCATTCTTCTTCTGTTCAGCGGGATAGAAATGATGAGGGGAGTGGTCTTTTGGCTCGTGTTACCTGTAGCCTCATATTGCCATTCATTCAGATTTTCGCCCTNTACGTTGTGGCTCATGGTCATCATAGTCCGGGCGGAGGCTTTCAGGGCGGTGTTATGCTCGGAGCAAGTTATATTCTTTTGGCCCTTGCCTTTGGTCTTTCCAAAGCGAAGGGATATTTTAGTGAGCGGAGAACGATGATCTTTGCGGCTGTTGGAATTTTNATTTATGCGGGTTGGGGAGTCCTTTGCCTATTATTTGGAAAAGAATTTCTGAATTACTCAGTNCTCGATTCTCTTTTGCCGGGAGATGCGGAGATGGCCAGATCTCACAGCATGCTCATAGTTGAGATCGGTGTTGCCTTCACTGTAACGGCGATCATGTTTTCAATGTACTCAAACCTTTCAACCAGAGGGCGCCTCAATAAAGGGCTTTAATTATGGATCCGATTGTCGCCACATTCATACAGGACAACATCGTTCCAAAGTTTAATTATTGGATCTATGTGATCCTTATGATGATTGGGNTATATGCAATGATCACCAAAAATAATCTGATAAAGAAGCTCATTGGGATGGCTATTTTCCAGACGGCGATTATTCTTTTCTATGTTTCGGTTGGGGTCAAAGATACCGCCGGTATCCCGATCATATCCCATCACGGTTCAGAGCATCATCAGGAATTATCTGACGTTCATTCTGAAGAAGGTTCTGCAAGTGCAGAATATCACGNAATCGATAAGGACAAGTATGCGAATCCACTCCCGCATGTTCTGATGCTTACAGCTATCGTTGTTGGTGTCAGTACTTTGGGCCTTGCCCTTGCCATATCTCAAAAGATCTATAGGTCTTTTGGGACCCTAGAGGAGGATGAAATTTTAAACGAATTGAGACCGGGAGAGCATGACTGAGCATTTTCCCATTCTTATTTTACTGGTTCCTTTGTTTGGAGCCCTCATTGTCATTCTTCTTGGCANGGAAAGGTCAGAGCAGTGTTGGCTAACGAGTCTGGTTTCTTTAGGTATTTCTTCAATAATTTCCTTATTTACGCTCATCGCACTGCTTTCCGGTAAGGTTCAAACGATCCGATACCGGATGGGAGGNTGGCCCGAATCTGAAGGTTACGAGGTCGGGATCGAGTTGCGTGTGGATATTCTCGCGGCCCTGGTCGTTTTTGCAGTTACCTTCATCGGGTTTGTTAATACGATTTATTCTAAGACAAGGGCCGAGGCTGAAGTTCAAGGTAAAGTCCCATTTTTTTATGCATTAATGCAACTCCTGATTGTTGGCCTATGTGGGATCGTGATGACCAATGATGCTTTTAATCTTTATGTCCTGATTGAGATTACATCTTTGACCAGTTATGCCTTAATTGCGATGGGAAATAGGAGAGCGGCACTTTCCAGTTTTAATTATGTGATCATGGGAACGATCGGCGCCTCTTTTTATTTACTTGGTGTCGGATATCTTTATATCAAAACCGGAACATTGAATATTGATGATATTCGTATGGTGCTGGGAGATAANAATTTATGGGACCACCAGAGCATCATAGTGGCATTTATCTTTATAATGCTCGGAGTATGGACCAAGATGGCGTTTTTCCCGTTGCATGGCTGGTTGCCGAACGCTTATTCCTATGCTCCTAGCATGACNGGNACCTTCATGGCTCCACTCATGACCAAGGTAATGGTCTATGTAATGATTCGGGTCATGCTTTGGCTTTTCGGATATGAATTTTTACATTCAGGCCAGCACATTTGGGGTGAACTTATAATTTGGATGTCAGTCCTTGCAATTGTGGCCGGCTCCTTCTTGGCTCTGGCAAGGACCGACATNAAAAAGATGTTAACGTACCTCATCGTTGCTGAGGTGGGTTATATGGTCGGAGGTGCATGGCTTGGGAACGTGACAGGACAAGCAGGCGCTTTTTATCATATCCTTTCTGATGCGGCGATGACCTTTTGTCTTTTCATTGCGGCATCGATNATTGTTCTGAGGGTAGGGGATTCTCGTATCAATGCATTTGACAATATGTTCCGTAAAATGCCTCTTACCATGATTGGTTTTACGATTGGTGCTTTGTCCATGATTGGCCTGCCTCCAACGTGTGGTTTTTTCAGTAAGTGGTACCTAATTAGTGGNGGAATAGAGGCCNANCAGTGGGAATATGTCTGNGCTTTGATTTTTTCGAGTTTGGTAAATGCCATTATATTCTTTAGGATCTTTGAACGGGCATACTTTGGTAAAATCAGTGGAGTAAAAGAGGATCTATTACCAGCCGATTCTGATGCGAATCCGGACAAGGGCATCAAAGAGGTTCCATGGTCAATGCTGATTCCTCTATTTTTAGCCTCAGGAACTGTACTCTTAGTGGGAATAATGAACAGGAGCCTTTTTGAGTGGATTCAAACAGCGCTTAAAATNATGAATCCTTAAATGACCGAATTTAGTTTCATACCTCTATTTACATGGATCGTATCGCTGTTGGCGGTACCTGCAATTCTGTTGTTCAGAAGGAGAGCGGATGCCCGTGAGGGAGTCACTTTTGTGGCTGCATTTTTGAAGCTTTGCATGATCTGCATGATGCTGCCCCTGGTCAAAGAAGGGAAAATATTGCGCTTTACGTTCGGTGAAATTCTACCAGGAATTCCAATCGAGTTCAGGGTCGATGGTCTTGGTATGTTGTTTGCTCTCGTTGCTTCGTCTCTNTGGATTCTNACGACACTCTATTCCATCGGCTACATGCGTGGGCTCAAGGAGCATGATCAGACACGTTTTTTCTGTTGTTTTGCAATTTCACTTTCAGCAACTATAGGAGTTGCTTTCGCAGGTAACTTGCTGACGCTTTACATTTTTTATGAGATTCTTTCTCTTTCTACTTACCCACTTGTGACTCATCACGGTGATAAGGAAGCGAGGTCGGGTGGAAGAACTTATCTGAGTCACTTGCTTGGAACATCAGTGGCCTTCGCGTTGCCGGCAATGATATATTGTTATTGGAAAAAAGAAGGGGACATCAACTTTACTGATGGAAGTTTGTTGACTACGAACATTGATTCAGGCGCAGGTTTAATTGTTCTTCTTGCTCTTACCTTCGGTTTTGCAAAGAACGGTCTGATGCCATTCCACTCCTGGCTACCGAATGCCATGGTGGCGCCGACTCCGGTCTCCGCTCTATTGCACGCTGTTGCTGTTGTTAAGGTTGGTGTTTTCTGTGTAATTCGAGTNTTCACTGGAGTATTTGGTATCGAACTTCTTAAGAAACTGGACGTTGCCGTTGTAGTTAGTTGGATTGCTGCCTTNACGGTTATCACATCTTCACTAATTGCCCTGAGTCAAGATAATCTAAAACGTCGACTCGCTTTTTCCACTATCGGACAACTCAGTTACATTATCCTCGGAGTTTCACTGTTATCAGACTTTGGAGTCACTGGTAGTATTTTGCATGTTGCGATGCATGCCTTTGGTAAGATTACNNTNTTCTTNTGNGCNGGAGCCATCTACGTTGCAATGCACAAGAAATACGTTAGCGAGTTGGTGGGTATTGGCCGAAAAATGCCAATCACCATGACTGCCTTTGCAATAGGTTCGCTGAGCGTCATTGGCTTACCTGTCACTGGTGGTTTGGTATCGAAATGGTATTTGGTTATGGGAACGGCTCAGTCTGGACAGATCGCCCTATTAGTGGTTTTTCTAATTAGCTCTATTCTCAATGCTTGTTACTTTTTGCCGATTGTTTATCGTGCTTTTTTCTGCCGACCGGAGGAATCTCTTTACGAAGGTGGCCGTCAGGAGGCTCCCTTGGCCTGTCTTATTCCGCTTTGTATCACCGCTTTGCTTTCGGTGCTTTCATTCTTTAACCCCGGCCTGTTTATCGAGCTNGCAGGACTAATTATCAAATAAATAGTACAATCTAATACTAATGCCAACTGATAAAGAGACTGACTGGATTTACCGGGAATCAACCAAGAAGCTGCTGATGCGCTTANTATTGGCGGGTTGCGCGATCTCTGTCCTTTTGGAATTGTTTGTCTTAGGACGAAAAGAAAAGTTTGGCGTCGATGGTTGGTTCGGTTTCTATGCTTTACTGGGTTTTGTTAGCTGCACCCTGATGATTTTTGCCGCCAAGGGCTTGGGGCTTTGGTTGAAAGTGCCGACTGACTTTTACGAAGAAGAGAAGACTGGCAAGGCGACTAANAAGTCTACTGAGAGTAAAAATGCAAAGAAGGCNGATCCTAAGATTTCTGAGAAGAAGGAAGGAGGAGCACGATGACAGTTCATCCAGCATTAGTGCTTATCCTTGGGGCTCTGCTCGTCCCGTTTTTTAAGGGAACTTTAAGAAATATTTATGTTATTTCACTGCCGGTTTTATCACTGCTGGCGGTCTATGCTCTGCCGCTTGGGGAATTTTACAATGTCAGTTGGCTAGCCGGCTTTGATGGGATGACCATGTTACGATCCGATAAGCTGGCCAAAGCCTTCGGTTTTATTTTTACAATTAATGCTACGGCTGCCTTCATATACGCTTTCTATTTGCGTGATAAAACCCAGCATGTTTCCGCGTTGCTTTACATTGGCGGGGCCTTNGGCGCTGTATTCGCTGGTGACCTGATTACTCTTTACATTTTCTGGGAGATCATGGCGATTGCTTCAACAATGTTGATTCTCGCACGCCGTAGCAAACGCTCCTACGGTGCTGCATTTCGTTACGTACTAGTTCACATTCTAGGTGGACTGTTCCTTTTGGCCGGGATTGTCATTACCTTTAATCTTAGTGGCTCAATCGCCTTTTCGGCCTTNGATCCTNAGACTNNTANGCACGCTGGTACNTGGCTTATCTTAATAGGATTTTTGGTTAACGCAGCGGCTCCGCCATTCTCGGCNTGGCTTTCAGACGCGTATCCGGAAGGGACCATTACAGGNTCAGTTATTTTGTCGGCTTATACAACGAAGACCGCAGTCTATGCCTTAATCCGTGGGTTCCCGGGTTGGGAGATTCTTTTGGTGGTTGGTTGTGTTATGGCTTTGTACGGAATTATATACGCGCTACTTGAAAACGATATGCGGCGTATTCTCGCTTACTCGATCATTAANCAGGTCGGTTTCATGGTCTGTGCTGTTGGNGTAGGTACCGCAATCTGTCTGGATGGAGCAGTTGCACACGCCTTTTGTCATATCATTTATAAGTCGTTACTTTGGATGTCTGCAGGCGCCGTTCTGTATCGGGTTGGCATGAGTAAGTGCACAGAGCTGGGCGGTTTGTATAAGTCGATGCCATGGAGCCTTTGGTTGGGNACTATCGGAGCGCTGGCTATCTCGGCAGTGCCANTGACTAGCGGCTTTACTTCCAAGACGATGATCCTTTACGGTGCTGCCGATGAAAAGCTCTTTATTCCTTGGTTGATTTTAGAGNTCGCTTCGGCAGGCGTATTCTTGCATGCAGGCATTAAGTTTCCCTACTTTGTTTTCTTTGCCAAGGATCGTGGACACCGCGTGAAGGAGGCACCCAAGTCGATGATTGGTGGTATGCTAATTCTCGCATTCTTTTGTATTTTTCTGGGTCTGTTCCCAGGACCATTGTATTCCATATTGCCGCATGCACAGAGCGTTACTNCCTTTGCCGTGGACATAGTGGGTGCCGGTGAAAAAGTTTACCATTTCACTGCATGGAAATTTGAGAAAGTGGTTACACAGATGCAGTTNTTAATGCTATCCGCGTTGACTTTCTTTGTTTGGATTAAGTGGCTGAAGCGGACCGACACTATTGTACTNGATACTGATTGGTTCTACCGACGTGGAGGTGGTCTGTTCTATCGCAGTATGGATAGATTCNTAAACNGGGCCAACCACATTGTCCATGCNAGTTTCATAGGTCACTTTCTTGGTTGGCTTGGGAAATTTACCAAATCAGCTCCTTCCAGATTCTTAGTACTTGTGATGACGCCTTTTTGGAGGGCTCAAGGCATGGGAGAAGATGATTTAAAAGATAAACAGCAATCATTTTATGAAGATGCAAGGTTAGGAGCATTCCCTATAGGAAGAACGGCTATATTTGCTGTTATTCTTCTTGGGTTACTTTATGTTCTATAGATAATTAATTCATCAGTGAAAGAAGTGAACTGGGCTTCTTGGAGCTGTTTTTCTATCAAATGAAGACTTCGATTAATGATTTATCTTTTCTGTCCTCTTCGGTCATCGCAGTTCCTCCACTTTGTCGTAACAATGATTATTCCATTAACGTTGAAGAGAATCGTAAGCTCATAAAGCATCTGGAAAGTGGCGGTATTCGAACTCTCCTCTATGGAGGAAATGCCAATCTCTATAACATTGCTATTTCTGAATATTCTGAACTNTTAGAAATGCTTCAATCAGAATGTGGAGATCAGACCATAGTGATCCCTTCCGTCGGTCCATTCTTTGGAAATATCACGGATCAGGCAACGATTCTCAAAGATTCATCATTTCCCACAGTCATGATTTTACCGACACTATTTCCCGCTAATCCTGAAGGCGTTGCGAGGGCAGTCAGATGCTTCGTTGAAGGGTCCGGGATCAAAGCCGTTCTCTACATTAAAGATGAATCATATATTCCTCCTCAGATTGTCTCTGAACTTGTAGAAGAGGGAATCATTTCCTGGATAAAGTATGCGGTCGTACGTGAGGAAACTTCGAAAGATGATTACCTTAGGGAATTGCTTGATTTAGTTGATCCTAAAATGGTTGTGAGTGGAATCGGNGAACAGCCTGCAATTATACATTTACGTGATTTTGNCGTTGGGGGGTTCACTTCAGGGTGTGTTTGCATTGCGCCCTCCAAGTCAATGCAGATGCTCAATGCGATTAAGANCAAAGATTTTGAATCTGCGGAGTCCATCAGATCCAGATTTGAAACTTTAGAGAATCTCAGGAATGCTCATGGCCCGATCCCTGTCCTCCACCATGCAGTTTCACTCGCTGACATTGCACAGACAGGAGCACATTTACCTCTCATGTCGGACCTTGATGATGATNTCATGGANCCAATCAAAGAAGCTTCCCTTGACCTGTTAGAATTTGATTCGGATCAATAGGTGCGAGTATATCGAGAATTTAAAATTGAATTTTAATGCCCCCGTAGGCACCTAACCCAGCCGCAGTGAATCCTCTAGTCGTTTCATAGTCCTTATCCAGAACATTCTCAATCCGTCCAAAAAAGGTAATGTTCGGTTTTAATTCTACACTTCCATAAACACGTGCCACGGCATAGTCACTGAGCATTATCCCTGGTCCATCTAAGCGATTGGATGCGCCTCTAATCTCTGTGCCGATTTTCCAGTTNTCNGCCTCNAATAGAAATCCTCCAGCAGCAGTATTTTCCGGACGACGAGGCAATTTGTCTCCCGGATTTCCGGCAAATCCACCGAAGTATAACCCTTTAGAAATGGTAGCATCAAGCCATGTGTAATTGGCATATGCACTGAGACGTTTTCCNAATTGAATGTCTGCTCCNAATTCAATTCCCTGTATCTCAGTATCAACTTGGGCAGGNAATGCCGGGAACCCAAAGCTATCAATTAGATTATCAATGTCGGATTTAAAATAAGTGAGAGACATATTACTGCCTTTTGAAGATANGAATTGGCGGATTCCAATTTCCATTCCGGTACTTTCCTCAGGTAATATGAGGTCGGGATTTACACTCGGATCAAGGAAAACAAAGTCCTGTCCGCTCGGGGCCTTATAACCTGTAGAGACTTTGCCGAAAANTTGAGCATTGATATTNTCGATTNTTTTACTGATNTGCACGGAGTANGTTCCTTTACTTTCGAATGAATCGTGTTCGTCCCATCTGGCACTTGCAATGGAATGCAAACTGTATGGAAGTTCGGTGTCGGCCTGAGCAAAGATCGAGGCGTATCCATATNTTTTATTGCTTGGCAGATTAAATGGTCCNGGGCTGATCGGGNTCCTGTCAAATTCGTATTCATAGTGACCNGTTCCGATTGTCCATTTAGATTCGGTCACTGAATGAAAGTTAATGACAGCNTCGAATTCGTTTCCGGTCTGCTCTAGAATATTGTCCTGAAGGAATATGTCCCTGGTCGCCTTGAGATTACTTTCGGTGTGACTATAAAATACCCAGAAATCCCAATGATCACGGAAAATGGACACTCTCGGGGAGAACAGATGACTTTGATTGGCGTTAATCTGAGGCTCGGGAAAAAAAGAACTCAGTTCAGAACCGGGAACTTGCAAGTCGCTGTTCTGATAGAAGTAAAGAAAATCCAAAAACACTTCATCTGACAACTCGAAAGATAAATTNTTTCGTAACGTTAAGTTACTGAACCCGCTCTGGGGNCGGTCATTTTCGGTTTGTAGATGGGATGCATCCAAGACAAGACCAACTTTTTCTTTCCTCGTTGCGAATTGTAGGGCATTTCGTGTTGTCTGAAAGGACCCTGCTTCAGAGGTTAAAGATAAATTATTACCGCTTTCGATGAAACGGGCATCGGTCATGCGCAGGTCAAGGGCACCGGCAAGAGCATCACTCCCGTAAATGCTCGATACTGGACCGCGGGCCAATTCGACCGAGTCTAGAAATGTTGTGTCTANAAGCTCGATATTATAGAGTCCCGCAAGGCCAGGCGCTAGTCGGCGCCCGTTCAGTAATGTGACTATATGGTTACTTTCCTGACCACGAACGAACAGAGATGACGCTCCGCCCATTTGTCCGGTCTGCACAATGGAGGTTCCCGGAAGAAAGGCTAAGGCATCCTCAAGTTGATAGATTTGCCGAGTTCCTAATGAGGATCCCTCCAGTGAATCAATTCCCGGAGAAAGTTGATTGATTTGTTTGGGCGTTTTGGTGGCAATGACAGTGGTCCTATCAATTTCCAACGGAAATGGCTNATCTTCGGCAAGAACAATGNTAGCNGCACTAAATAGAATGATTGGGGAAAGAAAGAATGTAAATATTCCTGAGAATAGATAATTCAGTTCTTTTAGTCCAAATAGGTAATCAAAAAATAGGCCAATCGGCCCAAATGTTCTTGGGATCAAATATTTCATTACGGTNTTCTCTTTTGTGCGAAGAGGATTATGCGTGACTGACAGAACCAAGTGTTCGGACTCCTGGATTATAACCTCCTTCCCGCCTTCACCCTGCTCATTAGCAGGATTGGCGTANTGGGAATTCGTGCCCAGTTACCGCAGCGCAAACTGTCCCGGGATTTCACCGGGTTCCATGACGTTGTCAGCGTATGAGTATCAGTAATCGGGAAACTTTACTGTGCAAGAAAAATTGAAGATGAGGTTTTATCTCAAACTAATTCTGAAAATCAGAAACGGCTGATCGCATTCTCTGAATTAGGTAATAAACAGTCTGGCTCCTTAGCCGGACAAGTTTTTCACCAACAATTTGTGTAATGCATTCATCCTTAACCTCAAGAACCTGATNAATNGTTGCTCCTTTCAATGCTTCGCAAAGTATCGATGCTAGGGCCCTAGTCAGGGTTTGGACCTTTGGTCCCATTGAAATATTAAAGAACACTTCTCCCTGTTCTATTTTCAAATGAATTCCGACAGTGTCCATGCATTCTTCGTCCTTGCGGATATCTTCCAAATCATAGACTAGATCCGGANTCGGTTCCCATGCCTTCGATTTATTTGCATAAGACAGGAGATTTTCTCGCTTCTCGTCATCGGGGAGAGATTCGAAAAAATTGATAATCTTACCGAGATTTGGAGGGTAAGTAGAATTTTCCACTGAACTTTGAACATAATTTGATTTTATATAATCATCAAGTTTTAGGACTTGAGGGGCATCATTGCTCATTTCATGCTAAGCTTTACTGTATGGGGAAAGAATTACCCGTTTCGGAGGAACTGCTCTTACGCATGCGCAGAGCAAAAGTTTATGAACGTGATTTGCTCGAGAGATTCATTAGAGGATCAGGACCAGGGGGGCAGAAAATCAACAAGACTTCTTCTTGCGTTCAACTCAAACACATCACTACAGGCATCGAAGTGAGATGTCAGCAAAGCCGTTCATTAATGACGAACAGGATCGAGGCACGTAAACTTATTTGTTCAATTTTAGAGGACCGGGAAAGGAAGAGGCGGGACCGCCGAAGATCTGATATGGAGAAGACGCGAAGAAAGAACCGCCAACCATCTAAAAGACAAAAGAGGATTAATGTGGCAAATAAACGCAAGCATGGAATCAAGAAAAGATTACGCAGGTCGCCGAACCTAGAAAATGANTAATCAANAGTTTCCCGGTTTTNATTTGCAGGNTCTTCTACTAATTGATGCATTTATTAAGCAATTAGATGTTCCAAAAATTAAATAAAATTATAATGGAATTTAAGCGTTTTTTTTTTAAGAATGTATAACATAAGATAATTTGGAAAAATCATGAGTGCTCTATGGGAATCATATTTGGCCTTGGATCCTCCGGCAATGAAGACATTTGTTGGCATAGGTGCGGTTTCNAGCTGTGTGCTCTTCATTCAAATGCTTTTTTTGTTAATTCTCGGAGGAGACGTTGATTTTGACTTGGGTGAAGTTGGAGAAGGTGGAGGAACCGGAATATTTTCGATTCGCAGTATAGGATCGTTTTTTACAGGATTTGGATGGACTGGAGCCATGCTCCTCGAGAAGGGTTATAGCCTTGGGATTGCTACGCTAGGGGCTACCGTTATGGGATCTTTAATTCTTGCCGGATTCTTGGCNATGATGCGTTGGATGCATGGATTCAAATCGGATGGAACAATTAATTATGCGAATGCAGTTGGTAATGTTGGTAATGTCTATGTNCCTATTCGACCAAGGAGAAAGGGAATGGGTCAGATTCAGGTTGAGGTACAAGGCCGCCTCGCTGTAGTAGCTGCTGTGACTGACTATCATGAAAAAATTGAAAATAGAACAGCGGTCAGAGTCAAGGAGTTAGTGGATTCGAGAACTTTACTCGTTGCGCCTTTGGAGTTGGAAGTTGACGAGAAAAAAGATTTAAGCCCCGACAAAAAAGAATAAATATTAAAATTAGATAAAAGAAAAAATGTTAGAAGGTTTTGGATTAATATTAGCCGTATCAATAGTTGTCATCGTTTTAGGGATGATAATTTTCTTCTTTGCCCGGTACCAGAAATGTCCTTCGGACAGGATTCTGGTCATATATGGAAAAACTGGCAAAGGTCAAGCCGCTAAGTGTCTGCATGGTGGTGCCGCATTCGTGTGGCCAGTCATTCAGGCCTTTGAGTATCTGGATCTGACACCTATTCAGATTGAAATTCCTCTTGATGGGGCACTTTCCAAGCAGAATATCAGGGTCAATACACCNTCATCCTTTACGGTGGGTATTTCTACTGATCCTGGTGTCATGACGAACGCGGCTGAGCGTTTATTGGGTCAGCCATTGTCTNCGATACAGGCACTTGCAAGTGACATTATTTTCGGTCAAATGCGTGTGGTCATTGCGACGATGGACATTGAGGCCATTAATGCTGACCGGGATCAGTTAATTGAAAGAATCACTTCAGGAGTCGAAGGNGAACTGACAAAGGTNGGCTTGAAGCTGATTAACGTTAACATTAAAGATATCACGGATGATTCTGGATACCTTGATGCTTTGGGTAAGGAGGCTGCCTCGAGGGCAACGAATGACGCGAAAATNCAGGTCGCTCAGCGAGAGAGGGACGGAAACATTGGTGAGGCCGATGCGCAGAGAGAGCAAAGGATTCAAGTATCTGCTGCTCAGGCTCAAGCCGTTGAGGGGGAAAACCTTGCAAAAGTAAAGGTNGCCGAATCTGATGCGCTTAGGCGTGAAAGAGAGGCGGAGGCTGAGAGAATGGCTTCGGCAGCGGAGAAAGTTAAACAGGCACAGGCACTTGAGGAAGCATACGCATCAGAGAGAACAGCTGAGGAAGTTCGTGCTCAAAGGGAAAAGGCTACCCAACACGCTAACGTGGTCGTTCCTGCAGAAATCGAAAAGGCAAAGATTGAGACTCTCGCCGAAGCTGANGCTGAAAAGATTCGCCGTCTCAAGAAAGGTGAAGCTGATGGTATTCAGTCACTCATGGAAGCGGAAGCGAAGGGTACTCTCGCTGCACTCCAGGCAAAGGCGCAAGGCTTTGGTGAAATTGTTCAATCTTCTGGAGGCGAGGCCGATGATGCGACACTCTTACTTGTCACTGAGCANCTTCCTCAATTAATCGAAGAACAGGTCAAAGCTATTTCTAACCTGAAGATAGATTCTGTAACGGTCTGGGACTCGGGAAAGGGTGAAGGGGGGAAGAATGACACCGCCAATTTTATGTCCGGCCTTGTAGGGGCTCTTCCTCCATTGCACGCATTGACCAAGAACGTTGGAATTGAATTACCTGAGTTTCTCGGNAAATTAAGTGACGATCCGGCAGGAGCGGCCAAAATCATTGAGCAGNCAAAGGCAAAGACCGTCGATTCTGCCCCTCAAGCTCCAGAATCTGAGGCTTAGAANAAATTATTAATTATTTGAATTATAAAAAAGCGGCGACCCTTTCGGGTTGCCGCTTTTTTTGTAAGTCGGTCATTTGGCTACGAGTTTCAAGAAGCTTTTCTTGGCTTCTTCCGAGACGATTGAAAAGACCGTGTCACCAATTTCAATCAAATCTGTTGCGCTTGGCACCTTAGCGTGAATGCCTTTAATGAGAGCCACAAAGATAGAACCTGCAGGAAGTGATATTTCACCTATAGTTTTTCCTGCCACTTTGGACTTTTCTCTGATTGTTGTCTCAATAATTTCACCTGCGGGAATTTTCTTCACAATGTGATATTTGTCTGAAGTGATGAATCGCATCAATTCGCGTCGCACTACCTCTCTTGGGCTTATCACTTCCTTGATGCCGAGCTGACTCTTTGTCTGGTTAACCGCATTTGCATAATCNGTTCTATGAATTAGGGGAATGCAGTTCTTGGTTCCTANNTTCTTTGCCTGAAGACACGTCATGACGTTGTCTTCATCACTTTGNGTCGTTGCTATGAAGAAATTTGCCACTCCTACCTGCTCTTCCCGCAATTCATTGAGTGATGCGCCATCAGCGTGTATGACAGTGGCTTTACCTGCTAATTCCTCGGCAAGATTTTCTGCGTGCTCTTGATTCTTCTCGAATATACGTATCTGACAGTTCCAGGGGCTGATCATCTGCGCGAGAGAGAGTCCGTATTCGCCTCCACCAAGAATTACCACGTTGGCTCCTTTTTCTTTTTCAGTATTACTCCTCATGGAATTTGCCGTTTTTGATAATTTGCTAGGGTCACCAAAGAGTGTGATTTGATCATTGGCCTCAATTTTTTCCTCTGCCGTAGGCACAAATGATCTTTCGGCTCTTTGAATTGATGCGACTCGGACCCGTTCTGGTAAATTGAGTTCTAGGAGTGATTTACCACACGCACTGCTGTTTTCCGGGATCCGTATTTGCTGAATTTCTATCCTACCCCTTGCGATTTCCTGAATCGCTATGCCTTCAGGATTCCTAATGTGTTTTGATATCTCAATTGCAGAAAGACGTTCTGAGCTAAATATGTGGTCCAGAGAAAAATTGGACCGGTAGTCAAACATCCATTCTTCCCGAAGAAGTAATGGTGATACCCTGCAAATGGTTTTCTTTGTGCCGAGCTCTTTGGCTAATTTACATGCGACTAGATTCGTTGCATCATTACTGGTCAGAGCAAAGAGTAAATCGGATTCAGCAATGCCCGCTTCGAGTAAGAGTTCTACAGATGTTCCGCTACCAGCGATGACGCGGCCATCTATTTCACTGGATGATGACTCTGCTAGTTTTTCATTATTTTCTATTACAATGATATCGTGGGCAGCTCCTGACAGGCTCCTCGCCAGATGAAGTCCGATTTGTCCCGCTCCGATGATTATAATGTTCATTTTTCAGTTCTTGTGATTATTAATTTTTCAATTAGCTGAAGGTAATTCGGGGTAGATGTTGAATTGTTCCTTCAGAGCCTTGGTCAATTCGTTCATTGGGAGTCCGACTACATTAGTGTACGAACCTGAGTATTTATCTATGATAAAATCACCATGTTCTTGAGCGGCATATGATCCTGCCTTATCAAGAGGATTAATTAGGTTTAGGTATTCAAGAATTTGGTTTTCGGATAGCGGCTTGAAAGTAACTTCAGTGATGACGTGAAAGTTAATTTTATGATTCAGCGATAGTATGGAGACACCCGTAGTGACATTATGGGTTCTTCCGACTAATTGGCCAAGCATGACCGAGGCNTGTTTTAGATCTGTGGGTTTTCCGAAGATTCTGTCATCTAAGGAGACAACCGTATCTGCTCCAATGACGATAGAATCAGGATTCGCATTTGATACCGGATCGGCTTTCAATTTTGCATTGGCAATAGTCAGTTCCACAGCATTCATGGATTCATCACTGATTTCTTCTACATTTGAACAGCATATTTCAAATTGGTATCCAGCTTCGCCCATTAACTGGTGTCGTCTTGGTGAGCTAGAAGCTAGTAAGAGTCTTGGCATATGCAACTCCTCACCTCTCTTTGGAAAGATGCAAAACATATCAACATATCATGATTTGTTGATATATAAACTTGAAGATACCAATTTACCCTTTAAAATAAGGTAAATGAGCAAAGATTGCATACGAAATGACCTGCAAAAATTGATAATGCAGCGCATTGCAATTCTTGATGGAGGCATGGGAACAACGATCCGTTCTTATGGNCTNGATGAAACCGCAGCCCGAGGAGAGCGGTTCGCAGATGTAAAAAAAGATATTTTAAACAACGGAGACATTCTATCACTGACCCAAGCGGAAGTCATTGGTGACATTCACAGNAAGTTTTTCAAAGCTGGATCTGACATTGCTCTNACCAATACTTTTTCAGCAACATCGATAGCACAAAGTGAATTCTTTGTGGATGATCCCCGGGACTTGGGTGAGGGCAGAAAGGGGCAGGATTTTTATCAGAAAATTATTGAGGATAATACACTCAATGATTTGGCGTGGGAAATGAATCTGAAATCTGCTCAAATATGCAGGACCTGGGCCGACAGGATAGGTGAAGAGAGTGGGCAGAGAAAATATGTTGCCGGATCGATAGGGCCATTGACCGTTTCATTGTCTCAGTCACCTGATGCGGATGATGCCAGCTATAGGAATGTGAATTTTGATCAGGTAATGATTGCCTATTCGCATCAGGTAAGGGCTCTCATTGAAGGGGGATGTGATCTCTTGGTGATTGAAACTGTTTTTGACGCATTGAATGCGAAGGCCGCTTCAGTTGCAATTAACAGAGTCTTTGAGGAACAAGGAATTAATTTACCTGTTATTATTTCAGCTGCTGTTGGGATGGGGGGCGAAACGATGATATCTGCAATGAAGATAGAGGCTTTTATTAATTCCTTTCGCCATATAAACCCTTTTGCCATTGGTCTGAATTGCTCATTAGGACCTGACCTGATGAGGCCGTTTTTAGCTGAACTGTCCTCAAAGGCTGACACATATATTTCTGTTTATCCCAACGCTGGGTTACCGAACCCCCTTGCGCCTACTGGTTTTGATCTAATGCCTGAGGACATGGCGGAATATGCCGGAGAATTTGCTGGGTCAGGTCTGATAAATATAGTCGGTGGATGTTGCGGTAATACACCGGAACATATATCAGCCATTGCTGAGGAGGTTAAAAAGTACGCGCCTCGTCAATTACCAAAGATTGAACCGGTAATGAGACTGAGTGGGTCCGAGGCTTACAATCATACTTCAGAGAAGAATTTTCTAATGATAGGCGAACGTACCAATGTGGCAGGTTCTCCTCGGTTTGCTAAGCTGATCAAGGAAGAGAATCTTGAAGAGGCGGTCAATATAGCGAGGCAACAGGTTGAGAATGGAGCAAACATCATTGATATTTGCATGGACGAGGGGCTCATTGATGGCGTGGAGATGATGGGCCGTTTCCTGCGCCTTCTTGGATCGGAACCTGATGTTTCGAAGGTCCCAGTGATGATTGATTCTTCTAATTGGGAAGTGATTGAGGAGGGGCTAAAGAGCTTACAGGGTAAGTGCATTGTGAATTCCATTTCGCTTAAGGAGGGAGAATTGGAATTTATAAATAGGGCCAGGACTGTCATGCAATACGGTGCTGCAGTAGTTGTTATGGCCTTTAACGAGAATGGTCAGGCAGCTGATTATGAAGATAAAATTAGTATATGTGAAAGGGCTTACAGGATACTGGTTAATGAAGTTGGATTTGATCCTAATGACATTATTTTTGATCCTAATATCCTGACCGTGGCGACGGGCATGGAAGAGCATAATCATTATGCTGTAGATTTCATAAGGGCGACTCGCTGGATTAAAGAGAATTTGCCTGGAGCCAAAGTCAGTGGAGGAGTATCCAATATTTCGTTTGGATTTCGCGGTAACAATGTTGTTCGTGAGGCAATGCATGCGGCCTTTCTTTATCATGCCATCGATGCGGGTATGGATATGGGAATCGTGAATGCTGGAATGCTGGAAGTTTATGAGGAGATCCCGAAGGACCTACTCATAAAAGTAGAAGATGTGTTACTGAATAGAAATTCTGAAGCGACAGAATCACTCATTCAATTTGCGGAGCAATTTAAAGGGGCCAAAGGAAAACAAAAAGTGACCGATTTGTCCTGGCGCGATTCGTCCGTGGAGGAACGGTTGAAATATTCCCTATTGAAGGGAATTACAGAATTTATTGAAGCGGATACCGAGGAGGCCAGAATAGGGTATGGTAAACCCATTAGAGTAATCGAAGGGCCAATGATGGACGGCATGCAAATCGTTGGAGATTTATTTGGGGAAGGGAAAATGTTTTTACCTCAAGTGGTTAAATCAGCAAGAGTGATGAAAAAGGCCGTCGCTTATCTAGAGCCGTTCATGGAGGAGGAAAAAAAGTCAGCAAAATCTGCCGGAAAAATTCTGATGGCAACAGTCAAGGGTGACGTTCATGACATAGGAAAGAATATAGTGGGGGTGGTCCTTGCATGTAATAACTTCGAAGTGATTGATATGGGCGTAATGGTGCCTTCTGAAAAGATTCTGAATAAGGCTAAGGAAGTCGGGGCTGATATTATTGGATTAAGCGGTTTAATCACACCGAGCCTTGATGAGATGATGAAAGTTGCAGAGGAAATGAAAAGGCAGGATTTTCAAGTGCCCTTACTCATTGGTGGTGCTACCACAAGTGCTGCTCATACAGCGATTAAAATAGCACCCAATTATGCCGGGCCGGTCATACATGTGCTTGATGCTAGTAGAAGTGTTCCTGTGGTAACTGCTCTTTTAGGCAAAGATTCGCGGCATGATTTTGTTGTTAAGAACAAGAACATGCAGGACGAGATGAGAGAGAAGTACGGTCCGGAGAAGAAAAACAAAAAAATAATATCTTTGGAGAAGGCTCGTCAGAATTCCTTTGTGTCTGATTGGGAAAGTTTGGAAATTACTGAGCCTTCCGGTAAGACCAGAGAAGAGTCATTTCCCTTAATTAAAGACATAACTCCGTACATAGATTGGTCTCCATTTTTTCATGCATGGGAACTCCGTGGCAGGCATCCTTCGATTTTTGATGATCCGAAGTTTGGAGATGAGGCAAAAAAACTTTATGAGGATGCGCAGTCAATTCTTCAGAAGATTATTGAGGATGAGGCATTCAAAGCATGCGGGGTCTGGGAGATTTTTCCTGCCAATAGTACTGGGGATGACATTGAAATTTACACTGATCGGTCACGTCAGAAAGTAAGGACAATTTTCCATACTTTGAGACAACAGTTCTCAAAGGATAAGAAGCCTAATTACGCATTAGCTGATTTTATTGCGCCAAAGGACAGTTCTCGCGAGGACTTTTTAGGTGCTTTTGTGGTTTCAATTCATGGCGCTGATGAATTGGCATCGACATATGAAAAATCTGGTGATGACTATTCAGCGATCATGACTAAGGCGATTGCCGACCGCCTTGCTGAGGCATTTGCGGAGAAGATGCACAGTGAAGTTCGTCAGGAATGGGGCTATGAATGTCCCGGTGAATTGACTAATGAGGATTTTATTCGAGAACGTTACCGTGGAATTAGGCCTGCGCCTGGTTATCCTGCTCAGCCCGACCACAGTGAAAAAGACAAGCTCTTCCAAATCTTAAATGCGGAAAAGATAACCGGAACTTTTTTGACCGAAAGTATGGCCATGAGCCCGGGTTCATCCGTGAGTGGTTTATATTTTTCTCATCCGGAATCCCGCTATTTTGGTGTTGGAAATATAGCTAAGGACCAGGTCGAGGATTACGCTAACAGGAAAGGTGTTTCATTGTCTGTGGTAGAAAAGTGGCTAGGTCCTTGGCTCAGTTATTAAAATTTACAGATTTTTTTTTACTTCGTTGCCTCTGACTGAAGATCCGTGCATCTTGGCACGGATGTTTTTTGTTATAAGGTCAGCTATTTTGATTTTTGCAGGCGGTTTCATGTTCTCCGGTTGCCGGACGACGGATACCGCTAATGATCCCGCGTACGTCGAAGCATTGCGTGCTCGAACTGCAAAAATCAAGAGTGAAGCGCCTGGTGATTATTTTATTGGTCGGCGTCACTATGTTTATCGAATGAGGTTCTGGGGCTATTTGCGTGAACCGGGTCAGGAATGGAAAGATTCTTATTTAGTCGTAATGAATGAAAGGTTCAAATCTGTGCCAGACAGATTGCCTGAAATTAGCGAAAAAGAAGAAGAGAAATTTGGGAACGATCCGTCCCAATTAGAAGAAGTAAAACGTTTCGGTTTTGATCATAATTATGAATACAAAATTAAAGGTAAATTTTCAGGTTCAAAAGTGTATGATCCAAATTCAAATATGTTTCTCCCTGAATTTATTTTAACTGAATATCAGTTAATTAATGCAGACCCCGGGTGGTTGATATCTCCTTCCGAAATTTATAATTCCAAAGTTTTGCCGGAATTTCGAGGGAGGTAGTGTGAGATGAAAAAAACTATATAAGTCCCGTCCTTGACCGGACCGCTTGGTGGATTGATAATGTCATAGGGTTATTGCTCATCACAATGACCGACTCCCCCAATTATGATGATTTGCCCTTCAACTATAGCTTATAAATCGATTCAATCGGTTCTATTAATCTTAGTCTGGTCTCTTTTTCAAGTCGAAGGCATTGCTGATCCCAAGATCATCGTGTCCGAAATATATTACAATCCTAATGGTCCTGATGAAGCGAGAGAATTCATAGAGATAAAAAATGTTGGAGATCTTACTGCAGACATTTCTGGCTGGCAATTCACTAATGGGGTGAATTACACATTTCCCAATCAAACATTTTTGGGTCCCAATGAATTTTACGTTATTGTTGCAAATGCTCAATTCTTCGCAACGCAATACCCTCAGGTTGCCATTGGGGGACAGTACATCGATGATGATGGTGCGGGCGTGGGACGCGCAGGCTTGTCTAACCGAGGAGAGAGAATAACTCTAAAAGATGGACCAGATGATACTGGAAACACTATTTATTCTTTTCGGTATTATGATGGTGATGATGGTGATATTCCTGACCCTCCAGAACTGCCCGAGGATGATGATCTTGAGCGCGCGTCCTGGCCCAGTGCTACTGATGGTGGGGACTATTCATTAGTTCATATAAATCCTGACGGCTCTTCTGATGAAGATGATTATGAGAGCTGGAGGCCCAGCATTTCTATGCACGGTTCACCCGGATCCGACGAACCTTTGCCGGACCCGTTCCTNCCTATTTATATTAACGAAGTGAGAACGAGGGATGGAGTTTTGGATAATGATGCCATTGAAATATATAACCCCAATGACAATGATATAGATATTGGAGGTTGGTATGTTTCCGATAATATTGACAGACCAACAAAAAATCCTCCAATAGCTGATAATAGTATCGTGCCTGCAGGAGGTTACCTTGTCCTTGAAAACGGGATTAATGGATTTGTTTTGAGCCTCAGTTCGAAAGGCGAAAGGGTATTTATTTATTCAGCTCANGAAGGTGTTCTGACTGGATGGGTCCATGGNTTTCATTTTCCTGGATCTGAAGATGGAAAGAACTTTGCGAGGTTTTTGGATCACATTGGCAATGAATTTTTCATTCCAGATGATCCGAGTTTAGGTGTCGATAATGGAGACCCTTCAGCGTCAGGTTTAAAAATCATCGAAGTCATGTATACGCCCGGATACGGATCTTCTGTTGAATATGTGAAAATTATTAATAATGGTCCTCANGAGGCGATCCTTTATGATNCGCTATTTACTGGAGATAATCTTTCGTTAAATGGGTTCGGTNTGACTGTTCCAGGTGANCAACCCACGATGGCTGTCGGAGAAGTGGCATACATAACAAATGTNGACGAATCCGTATTCCGCAAAGCATATGACGTGGACGCCTCGACGCGTATTTTTGGTGATCCTGAAGGAGGGTCACTCAATGGAGGTGGAGAATTATTGGAATTGCGGATCCCTATAACTATCGAGGAGTTGCAAAGAGACGCACCGGGTCATCCTCGATATTATGCAATATTGGACTCAGTTGAATATGATGATGAGTTTCCTTGGCCCGTTGCTGCTGATGGACTCGGTTACAGTTTAATAAGAATTGATCCTTCAGGCCCGGGTTATAGAGCCNCTGATTGGCAAGCAAGTCCTTATAGAGGNGGAACTGCATTTGGTGGAGGAGCAGTAGTGATAAATGAGATTTTGTCTCATACTGATCTTCCTCAGACAGATGTGATTGAGCTTTATAACCCCGGTTCGGAAGATATAGAAATTGGAGGATGGTATCTGACTGATGATCCTATATTGCAGCCAAAGAAATATATGATTCCAACCGGAACAGTGATTTCTGCTGGTGAATACTGGGCAGTNAATGAAGATAATAATGCAAATCCTGGTGCNCCACCCAATTACTTTGGGACCTCTTTCTCGATTAGTTCCAGAGGAGATGAGGTATTTTTGTTTTCTGCCAATTCTGAAGGTGATCTAACAGGATTTTCTCATGGAGCTAAGTTCGGGGCTACTCAGAATGGTGTTTCAATAATAAGGTACATTAATAGTGTAGGAGTTGAGAAGTTNGTGCCTCAATCAGGTTCCCCATCAATTGAAATTAATCGTTTCGAGGCATTCCCTGATGGTTACCCTAATAATCCACCACTCATTGAGCGGGCAGTCATCAGCGAAATTTCCTATGAACCTTCGGAGGACGGTGTTGAATACATTGAAATCTCAAATATTAGCGGAGCCACATTGCCNTTATACGATACAACGCCTGTCGGATCTGGAGGTGATCCGAGTAATAATTGGTCATTGGATGGGGTAACTTTTACTTTTCCAGGAAATAAGCCTGTGCTCCAGCCTAGTGAGCGGGTCATTATTATTCCAAAGGGAATATCTGTGAATGATTTCCGTAACCATTATAATGTTCCTAATGGAGTGACCATTCATGGAGCAGAGAATGGCTTTACTGGAGCATTAAATAATGGAGGTGAAAAGATTGCATTGCTTCGGCCTGATAAGCCTGATTTTGTTGCAGGTGTCGGCATTATTGTTCCAATGATTCAGGTCGATTCAATAGATTATGATGATNCGGATCCCTGGCCATTAGGCGNAGGCAGGAGTATTGAGCGCGTTGTCGAATCAGATTTTGGAGATGACCCGGCCAATTGGCGGGCATCGGCCGATTCCTTGGGGACTCCAGGTAAGGAAAATAATATAGTTTTCTCTGGTTATGATCTCTGGTCCGTTCAGGAATTCAATGAAGAGGAATTACAAGGAGAGATGACCGGCCCTGAAGATGACTTCGATGGCGACGGTATAATTAATCTTCAGGANTATGCTTTCGGATTGAGCCCTAAGACTGTATCGCCTCAAGAAAGTCTCCCGCGGGTTACTATTATAGAGAACAATGTTTCTCAGAGCACCGCTATTCTTTTTCAGAAACGCGAAGGTGCCGATGATGTTAATATTATTGTTCAAAGGTCAAATGACATGCTTTCCTGGACCACCATTGATGAAGGTGCATCCCTTGATAATGAAGACGGAATCATGAATATGATTTATTACGATCCTTTGAATTCAGATAATGGTAAGGTTTTCTTCAGGCTCATCGTTGAATTGTTAGCTCCTTAGTTTTTCGAGTCGCTGTGAAGCAACTTTTAGTCTTAACGGCTCTATTTTGGGATAGATTTTATAAGTCTGAATTTTCTGCATCATAAATATTTGTTCTTGGAAAAGGNGAGATATTTATTTAATGTTTACTAAATATTTGTATTATTTGAAATTTAATACAAAAAGATGGTATCCAAGCCGCGATGATGAGACATGGCATTTTCATTTAAAGAGCTATTTAAAAAGGAAGATCGTGAGATTGTCCATGATGCTTCCAAGCTAAGNTTCAATCCGATTGCGGAAGATCAGNATTTACCTGCNCAAATTAATAAAGATTCAACGAAAGAAGTCGCTGATAATTCGAGTCCCTTTGAACTTGTTGAGGAAGATTCGCAAGNGATCAAAGAGAAAATTGCAGAATCCAATANNCATTATCGTTCTAAGNATCCGNTTTCAAATTCTNAAATGAAAGAAAATGGGACTGGGCTGAATTTTTCAGATGAGCCGAGTGAGGACCCTCCCTTTTCTTGGTTTCATNATTCTATTCATGAAGAGCAAAACGATACGGAGATGCCATTCTTAGAGCAATCTGCAGATGAAGGAGTCCAAGAAATTTCTGGCTCAAATAATTCTGCAGATTTCTTTTTATCTGAATCTGAAATTGATAATAATTTTTCATTTATCAAAGAAGAGTCTAGCGACCAATCAAGAGGTAATGGATTCTGGCCACTGGGTGAAGCGGAATCATCCAAGTTGAAAAAAACGGCGTTACGTCCTTTGGAGGAATTAAATCCAATTTCTAGAAATGTTGAACAGAAATCATTGTCTCCTTTCCTCTTAGATGATGGTCAAATCAACTATAAACATATTCTNGATCAGATNAGAAGCATGCCAGGAATCAAGGAATGGGTATTAACTCATGGGAATGAAGGTTCTATATTTAGATCTGAGCCGAGCGGTTCTTCGGAGTACTTTAATGAGTCCTTCATTNCCGGAGTGAGGAGTTTTCGTGCTCAATTTGAACTTGTGGATGAAAACCCGCTAACAATAACCTATAAGCGGGATAGGCTGTGTTTTTTCGAGCATAACGACTTGTTCATAGGTATTTTACATGNTCCTGATGAATTGGAATCAAATGTTCAGNGNAAAATCCTTAATTTGTTAACTCAAATTGCAAAAACGGCTAAACTTTAGGGCTATAAAGTGTTTTTCGGTATGGATTCACGATTTTGAGTCGAGCCCTTTACTCGCAAGATGATCCGTGCGACTTTGATGTGGTTATTANGATTTAAGATAACAAAGGCTAAGATATTCATATGTTTGAGATGATCAGTAAGGGAGGACCATTGATGTGGTTACTTCTAGCATGTTCCATATTAGCGATGGGTGTATTCCTGGAGCGGCTCTTTTTGTTTCACCGTTCAACAATTAATGTGGGGGAATTTCTACAAGGCCTATCTAATTTAATACGCAAGAAAAATTATGCTGAGGCATTGCAGGTCAGTGCAGGGACACCGGGGCCGGTGGCTCGTGTAATTCATTCTGCAATTATTAGGCATGAGTTACCTAGATCTGATTTGAAGGAAATCGTTCAAGAGTCAGGTCAGCTGGAAGTGCCAAGGCTAGAACGCTATTTGTCTGTCATGCTTACGATTGCATACATTGCGCCTCTCTTGGGATTGTTGGGCACTGTGCTTGGATTAGTTGATACATTTGTGAAATTCAATGTTGTNAGTGGACAGGCAACGATTGGNGATTTGTCCGAAGGGGTTTATCAAAGCCTCATAACTTCAGCGGCTGGATTGGCGGTNGCNATACCCACTTTTATTTTGTATTCATATCTTTCTACTTTNGCGCGAAACTTAATGCATGATATGGAGAGGGGAGGCATTGANGTTGTTAATATACTTGAAGATGCCCGAAAAGATGAGGAGGTCCTTGAATTTTCTTTGGCTCACGGCAGTAACGCAAAAAGAGAATCTTCNGGGTCCGGAGGTGACTTGGAAAAAGAATCAGGTNTAAACTAATTATTCGCATTAATGAAACTTGAGAGTACGCTCCGNTCTAGGCGCACTTTTNTGCACCTCGCATCGTTGCTTGATATAATTTTTCTATTGCTGTTATTTTTTCTATTAAGCTCAGACGCTGTAGTTCGTTCTGGCATTGCTGTTACAACACCCAAGTCTTGGTCTTCATTAAATTCGGCAACTGGGGCAGATGTTATAACAGTTTCTGGGAGTAAATCTGATCAGATTTTTTTCAATGATAAGCTAATAACCATTGAGGAGCTGAAGAATAAGCTAATTAATAAACCAAAGGAGGAGGGCGTTGCTCTGCAGGTTGTAATCCGTGCAGACCAGACTTCCCGGTTCGGAGAAGTAATTAGAATCTGCAATTTGGTGGCGGGTGCTGGATTTTCCCCTATCCTAGCTACTCGTTCTGAGTAAAGACAATGAAGAGTGTTGCATTAGGCGTCGAGGACAGTAAATCGGTTTTTATTTTTGATTGGATAGGTAAAGCAAAGAGGCCTTTTTGGATTACTGTGTTTGTCTTTCTTTCGCTCATTGCGCATCTGTTTTGTTTCTATCTTTTTAGTGTCGTTTATCCTCCCCAGAAAAGGGAATTACTCAATGCATTGGAAGTGACCGTATTAGATTCATCCAATCCACAGGCGCAATCTTTTTTAAAGCATATAGAGGATAGGTTCATTGCTCTTGACCAAGAGATCACCGCAGGCATTTTGGGCCAAGATCTCTCAGATACCGCTGTGAGATTTGAGCCTTTCTTTGAAAATCATGTGTCTGAATTTAAAGATATTCCGGCAATTGGTAATTTCAATGAGGGCAGTTTTTTCCCTTCCGGTTCGTTATATCTTCCACCGCCTACAGGGAGAAAAGTTAAAACCTACAATGATCTTAGAGCAGATAAGATCGAGCCAGTGGTCACTTTTCTATGGGATACAGAAGAACGCACTTCGCTTACTCCTTTTCAGTGGCAAGATGACATTAATGCTAATATTCCAAATGGGATTGACGCTTTAAATATTCACATTGGAATTGATAGATTTGGGAGAGTCGTTCATTCGTTACCTGAGAAGAGTGCAGGTAATGAATTGGATGAAGCAGTCATCAGGTCATTAAGGGCAATGCGTTTCTCTTCAGTGTCTGCGGAAGAAATAACCTGGGCGATGGTTACCATTACTTGGTAAATTACCTTATGGATTTATAATGTTTCAAATATCTCTTACTAATATTCTTGTAGCGTATCTTGTCATAACTCTTGTTGTTTTGTTCGGGGTATGGCTGGCAAAGGATTGGGGGCGTAAGCGTAGGGAAAAAAAAGACAGGAAATATCGGCTCGTATGTAATATTTGTGGAGATCAGTACGAGGACAGGTCTAAGGATGATATTCCTCCCTGCCCAAATTGCGGAGCATTGAATGAAAGGGTCTGGTTAAGTGACTTATAAATATAAATTGTTGAATAAGCTCTAATGTTATAAGTTATCATCTTATACTATTATTATCTTTAATGAGTGAACGTAGAGTAGTTATTACAGGAATGGGAGTGGTCAGTCCAATAGGCATTGGTCTTGATTCTTTTTGGTCTTCGTTGATTGATGGGAAAAGTGGCATTCAGCGGATATCTAGTCTTGATCCATCAGACTTTTATTGCCAAATCGGTGGAGAAGTTAATGAATTTGAGCCAAATCCATATTTTAATAATCCAAAGGATGCTCGTCGTGCCGATAGGTACTGCCAACTGGCTATGGCCTCTGCAAAAATGGCATATGAAGATGCTGGCATTAGCGAAGGATCCTTTGATCCTTATCGGTTCGGATGCATGATCGGAAGCGGTATCGGAGGTTTGAATACGCTTGAAAAACAGCATCAAAACTTTTTAGAACGTGGTGCGACAAAGGTTTCACCTTTTCTTATTCCAATGATGATTGCTAATATCAGCAGTGGTCTTGTTTCAATGGAATATGGTTTGTCAGGACCAAACATGTCGATCGTGACTGCGTGTGCTACGGCCAATCATAATATTGGTGAAGCGTGGAGAATGATACGATTTGGTGATGCGGATATTTTCCTTGCAGGTGGAGCAGAGGCATCCATTTCCAATATGGGGCTATCAGGATTTGGTTCGATGAAAGCATTAAGTAGTAGGAATGATGAGCCTGAAAAAGCATCGAGGCCATTTGACAAGGGCCGCGATGGATTTGTAATGAGTGAAGGGTCCGGAGTTGTCGTTATAGAGGAGCTTGAGCATGCAAAAGCACGCGGAGCTAAAATATATTGTGAGCTTGCCGGTTATGGGGTTTCTGCCGATGCGTATCATATGACATCACCTCATCCGGACGGACTTGGAGCGAGTCACTGTATGAATAATGCATTGAAGCATGCGCAGGTTAATGTTGAGGATGTGGATTATATTAATGCTCATGGTACATCTACAGGCCTCGGAGACATATGCGAGACAAGAGCGATTAAATTGTCATTTGGAGATAAAGCCAATGAGGGACTTTTAGTTAGCTCTACAAAGTCCATGACTGGGCATTTGCTGGGTGCTGCCGGAGGAGTGGAGCTTGCTGCTTGTGTAAAAGCTATCACCGATGGAATCGTTCCACCCACGATTAATCTTGATGATCCTGATGATGAATGTGATTTGGATTATGTTGCGCACAAAGCGCGTGAGACAAATATTGATATTGCTCTGAGTAATAGTTTTGGGTTCGGTGGTCATAATGCTTCTCTCGTTGTTAAGAAATTTAATTAATATTAAATGTTAACTGAAAATCATTCAGGCTTTCCAGTCACTGATCGCCGCCGTTTTATTTCAAAATCTGTGCTTGGATTCGGATCAATTATTTTATGTGAAGATGTTTTATCAAGGGTCCGAAAATTAGAGGCTCCAGTTAAAATTGGAATGATAGCTGATTTGCATCAAGATGTGATGCATGATGGGGAACGGCGTTTGGAATCTTTCGTTCAGGCCATGAAGAATGAAAAGCCAGATGCGGTCATTCAATTGGGCGATTTTGCTTATCCAAATAAAAAGAATAAACAAATATTAGAGAACTTTCAGAATTCTAATTCTAATGCATTTCATGTTTTGGGTAATCATGAAATTGATGATGGGCATTCATTTGACGAGGTCGTTAAACTCTGGGGAATGAAGGGAAGGTATTATTCGGAAGAGCTCAATGGTTTGAAATTAATAGTTTTGGATGGTAACGAAAAATCACCAAATCACAAAAAGGGATATCCCTCTTACATGGGAAAAGCTCAGTTGTTATGGCTCAAAAAAGAATTAAATGAGTCAGAAGATCCTGTGATCATTGTGTCTCACCAACCCATTGCGGGACCCTCGAGTATCGAAAATTCAAAAGAGGTTCAGGAGATACTTCAGATTCATCGGAGTAAGATCATTTTGGCTTTGAATGGGCACACCCATATTGATCACGTTTTCCGCAAGGCTGGAATCATTTATTTTCATGTTAATTCAGCATCTTATCACTGGATAGGCGGTAAGCATCGGCATCACAGTTATTCGAAAGATGTTCATACTAAATTTCCATACATTGAATATACGTGCCCTTACAAGGATTCATTATTCACCACTCTGACTCTGGACCCGACTTCGGACAGCATTGATATTAAGGGGCGATCCAGTGAATGGGTTGGGCCATCTCCTGCGCAAATTGGGAAAGAACTTCATGAAGAATTAATTGATGGGGAAGAAGTGTGTTCACGCATTAGATCTAGGAGGCTGATAAGATCAAAAAATTAGTTTTAGTAGACTAGCAATGACTCAACTTTAGTGTGACCTAATTTTTCTTTTCCATTGAGAAAGCTGAGTTCAATGAAAAAACAGGCTGAATGAATGTTAGCTCCTAATTTTTCAACGAGCTTCAAGGTCGCCTCAGCGGTTCCGCCAGTCGCTAGAAGGTCATCCACGATGATGACTGTCTCGCTAGGTGAAATTGCATCTTTATGTATTTCTATTACTGATTTACCATATTCTAATGAATAGGATTCAGATTCTGTAATCCAGGGCAATTTGCCAGCTTTTCGAACCGGTACGAATCCAACTCCGAGTAAATTGGCTATAGCGGCACCAAAAATAAATCCTCGAGCGTCTATTCCCACAATTTTGTCAATTCTGGCGCCATTTGTAGCAGATGCCATTGCTTGGATGCTCATTTGGAAAAGTTCAGCATCTGCTAGAACGGGTGTTATGTCTTTAAATAGGATCCCGGGTTTTGGGAAATCAGGGACATCACGTATTGCTTTTTCTAGCTTATTTAGGTCAATATTTTTCATTAATGTATAGGAGTCATAGCACAAAATTTTAGGTGTTGGAATCTATAGATGAAATCACATATAAGTTAATTACTTATTTTGCAAAGCAGTTGGGCAAGGACTAACATACATCCCCTCAAATAATGGATCGTGATCGTTTATTTTTAGTTTGTGCTGCGGTATTTTTCTGCGGTGGCTTTTTATATGCAATTACCTCTTTGCGTAGTGGGCATTATAAAAATTCCAAATGGAATTTCTTAGCCATGTTTCTGGGCATGATTTTTCAATCGATGTTCTTGGCAGAGCGTGGTCAAATTCATGGGCGATGTCCAGTGACCAATTTATTGGAAATACTCGTTTTTGTGTCTTGGTCGATGGTCATTATCTATCTTCTTTTTGGATCAAGTTATAGGCTGTCATTGATGGGAGTCTTCACCTCACCTTTGGTTCTTATTATCTGCATAGTGGCGGCCTTAGTGCCATTTGATAAGGATCTGGCAATTATAGCCGCGGCCGATCTTGGCGGGACTGAGACATGGACTGAATTTCACATCGGAGTGTCGCTAATTTCATATGGATCATTTGGTATGGCATGTGTGGCGGGGTTGATGTTTCTGCTACAAGAGAAAAATGTACGTTCAGCAAAATTAGAGACATTATTTTACCACCTTCCTCCAATGCATAATTTGTCTAAAGCGGTTTTTAGACTGATGTTTTTTGGGGTCATATTATTAGCGGCTGGGATTTTTTCTGCAGAAAAAATCCCTCCTAAGGGAGACAGTCATCCATTATGGCCTTTGTATGCGATATGGAT
Source organism: Verrucomicrobiales bacterium (assembly GCA_002708885.1). Classification (GTDB taxonomy): domain Bacteria; phylum Verrucomicrobiota; class Verrucomicrobiia; order Verrucomicrobiales; family DEV007; genus EC70. Next base: position 55,735 of record PAPL01000002.1, read on the forward strand.
TCTCTATGCAGTGATTTGCTTAGTTGGTTTTTTCCGCGGAATGGTTGCACGTAGGCTTTCTCAGTTTGCTGTATTTGCCTTCATAGTTTCACTTTTGAGTTTGTTAATTATTTCATAAAATTGATGGGAGAAACGAATTCAGCTGAGATCTTTTGTGTGGGCATTAATCATGAATCTGCTCCTGTGTCGGTTCGTGAACAAATGGCCATTCCAGAGACTAAGCTTGCTGAAAAATGTTCTTTAATTACTGATAAGGAAGGATTTTATGAGGCGGTGATTATTTCCACGTGCAACCGAATCGAAATTTATACAGTAGCCAATCCAGATAAATATTCAAAAATTGATGAATGTTTTACTTGTTTATATGGAGCGGAGGAAATCGGATCCTTGCCGTTTTATAAGTTTCGTGGATCTGAGATGATGAAGCATTTGTGTCGGGTCGCTAGTGGTCTTGATTCAATGATTCTGGGGGAAACTGAAATTCTTGGACAGGTTAAGAAGTCATATGCCGCCGCTCATTTGGCAGGACAGACGTCACGTTATTTAAATAAACTTTTTCAGAATGTATTTAAGATTGCCAAATTTGTAAGGACTAATTCAAAAATTACTCGGGGAGCGACGTCTGTGGGTGCGGCTGGAGTAGATTTGGCTGAGAAGATATTTGGAAACCTGAAGGACTGTAATGTAATGATTCTTGGAGCAGGTCAGATGGGTGAAATGGTTGCTAAAACTTTGGCCGGTCGCGGAGTCAAGGGGCTGGTGGTTTCCAGTAGATCACACGATAAAGCGGTCATTCTTGCTGAAGAAATGGGTGGGAAGGCCTACGAGTTTGATCAGGGATTAACAAGATTATATGAGGCTGACATACTTATCACAGCAACGTCTTCCCCTCATGCCCTCTTAACTAAAGATCAGATCGGACCTGCTGTTCGTAAGCGTCGTGGTCGACCATTATTTATCATAGATATAGCAGTTCCTAGAGACGTTGATGAGGAAGTTGCAAGTGTTCCCGGTGTGTACCTATACGACATGGACGCTTTGCAGAAAATTACGGCATCAGCCCACGCGAGACGTGAAGAGCAAATTATAATATGTGAAAATTTAATAATCACAGAGATTGATAAGTTGGAATTAGATATAATTTCAAGAGACTCTCAAAACTATTCAGACCAAGGGAGCGATCCTCTTGCCACAGTATGAATAAAATTATCCTTGGTACCAGGGGAAGTGATTTAGCCCTTTTCCAAACTCGATCTGTTGCATCTGAGTTGCGAGCGAATGGATTTGATGGAGTAATAGAAGAGCGTGTTATTCAAACGAGCGGTGACAGGTATAAAGATTTGAAGCTGACTGATTTTTCTAAAGGGCACCGTCCCATAGTGGAGAAAGGTGTCTTTACTAAGGAATTAGAAGACGCCTTGAGAAGAGGTGAAATTGACGCGGCTGTACATAGCTTAAAGGATTTGCCATCGGAGCTTGAGTCTTCTTTCTGTATTGCATCAGTTTTACGACGTGCACCGGTTGAGGATCTTCTAATTTTTAAGAATGATGCCTTTTCCCTGGAGAATATTAATGAAAACTCTTGTGTGGCGACAAGCAGTGTTCGTAGGGCTCGAATTCTTGGATGGAAAAGACCTGACATAATAATTTCCGAAATTAGGGGTAACGTTCCCACTAGGCTTAGAAAACTAATCAATGGAGATGCTGGTGATGCTACTATACTGGCAAGGGCTGGACTGGACCGGCTAGGTTTATATCATTCTGAAACCGCTCAAATTAATATGGATGATAAGGTACTTGATTGTTTCCCACTGAGTGTTTCGGATTTTATTCCTGCAGCAGGACAGGGTGCAATAGCTGTAGAGACTCTTGCTGATGCTCCTGCACTTGATGCTCTTAAATTAATTAACGATAAAAATACAGAGGATTGCGTTAATGTAGAGAGAGAATTTCTTCGGTTACTTGGAGCGGGTTGTGATACTCCTGTTGGAGTCAGTGCACGTTTGTTGAAAGGAGATAATGAGATGGAAATAAGTGCTGTAGTTTTTGATGAAGAAAAACTAGAATCGGAACCAAAGACTGGGACTAGGACAGATAAAAGAAGTAAATTGAATAAGATTGCATTTGATTTGTTAGAGCAAATGGGAATTGATGCATTAAATAATGAGTGATTCTGATACAACAAAGAAAGGAATTTGCTATCTTGTCGGTGCCGGTCCTGGGGATCCTGGGCTTCTCACTTTAAGAGCAAAACAGTGCCTTGAAATGGCTGATGTGGTTGTCTATGACTATCTTTGCAATATCGACATCCTCAATCATGCCCCTGTAACTTCTGAGAGAATTTATGCAGGAAAGAAAGCGGCCGATCATGCCATTCCCCAGGACGAATTGAATGACTTGCTAGTTAAGTTGTCATTGGAAGGAAAGACTGTCGTGCGGTTAAAGGGAGGTGATCCATTTGTATTTGGCAGAGGTGGAGAAGAGGCTCAGGAGCTGTATGAGTCCGGTGTTCCTTTCGAAATTGTTCCCGGAATCAGTTCATCAGTCGCAGGTCCAGCGTATGCAGGTATACCTGTGACTCATCGGGATCATTGTTCTCAATTGACTATTTTTACAGGTCACGAGGATCCTACTAAGGAAGATAGTGCTTTAGATTATTCTAAAATTGGAAGTTCGGAGGGGACTAAGGTAATGCTGATGGGTGTAGGGCAACTGGCAAAAGTCACACAGATGATGATTGATGGTGGTGCCTCACCAGATACTCCTGTGGCTTTGATTCGTTGGGCAACGACAGGGAACCAGAAAACTTTAGTTGGAAAATTGGATGATATTGCCGACAGATCTGAGGATGTGGGATTTAAGGCTCCTGCGGTTGCTGTTTTTGGAGAAGTGGTCAAGCTGAGGCAAACATTAAATTGGTTTGAGGGCCGGCCTTTATTTGGGAAAAAAATTGTAGTCACTAGAACGCGCAGTCAGGCAGGAGAGCTCAGTGCTCGTTTGAGATGTCTCGGGGCTGATGTTGATGAAATGCCTACCATTAGAATTGAGCCTCCTGAGAACATTAAAGAATTTGCAGAATTAGTACAGGACTCACATAAGTATTCATGGATCATTTTTACAAGTCCGAACGGAGTCGATTCTTTCTTTGATATGTTTTTTAAACTTTACAAAGATGCTCGATCTATAGGAGGTGCTAAGATAGCGGTGATAGGCCCAGGGACTCAGAAAAAGGTTCAGGATTATCATCTTTCAGTGGATTTGATTCCTGACGAATATGTTGCTGAGGGGTTAGTAAAAAAGATGCTGGAAGTTGGCAGTGTTGAGAATGAAACGATTCTGTTGGTTCGTCCCTCCACTGCTAGGGACGTAATATCTGAAGGCCTGACTGAGGCCGGTGCAATAGTCGATGAAGCAATTGCCTATCAGACTGTTTGTGAGTCAGAAGATCCGACCGGAGCGGTTCAAAGATTTCAGGCGGGAGATACTGATCTGATTACTTTTACCAGTTCAAGTACTGTGGAAAGTTTTATAGACATGGATTTACCAATTCCGGACCATTTAATAATTGCCAGTATCGGGCCAATCACCTCAAAGACATTGCAATCAGCAGGATTGCGAGTTGATATTGAGGCCAAGGAATCGAATATTCCCGGACTCGTTTCGGCGATCGAAGATTATTTTATAGAACTTGAAGAAGATTAAACTCTTCTACAAACAAATCATTCAGTCGATGCTGATTCTACTGTAGCCTGTTCTGCGACAGCGACAGTTTCTTCAGCGGATGGTTCTTCTTCTTTAGTTGTATTGCCGCGTCTGAATACTTGAAGGTTTGCTCTGAACCGCATGCGTGATTTTTTTGCCGCTGTGCGTTGTTTGCGCCGGTAGCGCTGAAATGGAGTTTCAAAGGCACGAAGGCGGCGCATTTCATCCATGATTCCTTCGGCTTCAAGCTTATTCTTTAAACGTTTGAGAGCTCGGTCCACAGATTCACCTTTATTAACTTCTACTTCTGGCATATGTATTTTGTTGATTAATATATCGTGCTATTTTAGGGGGGCTGAATTTAGCGGTTAAGTGGCGATCAGTCAAGCGTGCTTCTAGGGTGTTGTTGCGGCTGAACTAATATCATCCTGATCTGCATCCAATATTTCACGTCGCAGATTAACTTTTTTCTTCTTTGCCCACCAATAAACGATCGGGGAAGCTACAAATATTGAGGAATAGGTGCCTACTAGAACTCCTACAATGATGGCAAAAGAAAAGTCATTCAGTGCTGGTCCCCCAAAAAGTAATAAGCAGACGACGGTAATGAGGGTGGTCAAACTGGTAAGGATAGTTCGCGACAGAGTAGCGTTAATGGCTGCATTCATGATGTCCTTAACATTTCCTCTCTGACTTCGAAGGCCCTCTCTTATACGGTCAAAGACTACTATTGTATCATTAATGGAATAACCGGCAATAGTCAGGAAGGCTCCGACCAGTATTAGATTGAGTTCTTTTCCAACTAGGACCGTGATTCCTATTACAATAAATAAGTCATGAATGAGGGCAGCGATAGCGCCGATTGCGAATGAAAATTCAAAACGGAAAGTCACATAAATAAAAATGACTCCGAGCCCGGCAATGAGAGCGTAAATAGATCTTGTTGCCATTTCGCCGGCAACAACAGAACCGATTTGCTGGCTCTGGATTTGACCTTCGGCCAGGCCTGCCGTTGCAAGGGCTTGTTTTACTTTTTCACCGGACTTGGGCTCAACACGAACAGAGAAAATTGTACTCTCACCACCTATTGGAGTCAGTTCTTGAATCTGTGGTTTCTTCGTTTCTTCGAGAGTCTTTTGTATGACTTCACTGATAGACTCCTTGGTCGTGTTTTCATTTGCGTTAAATCTTAGCTGATCTCCTCCCACAAATTCAATTCCAAGAGCCCCTTTTTGTTTTGCTCCTATTGTTACAACAGTTATGGCAATAAGAGCAATTGAAATGAAACGGCTGAATTTAGTTAGCCCAAGAAAATTAATTTTTTTATTCGATAATACAGGAGTGAATTTAAGAGGCTTATTGAGTTTCCTTGCCGCACTGAGCCAATTGAATGAAACTCGAGTCACTAGGAGCGCAGAAAATAGTGAGACTATAATTCCGATTGTCAGTGTCACTGCGAATCCTTGAATCGCGCCTTCTGCTAACCACAAAAGAACTAGGGCTGTAATGAGCGTGGTAATCTGAGCATCGAAGATTGCGGAGAAGGCCTTTTCGTAAGCTGTTTGAATTGCATTTCCAATACTCTTTCCCGCAGCCATTTCTTCTCTTAGCCTTTCATAAATGAGTACGTTTGCATCTATAGCAATACCTATTGTAAGGATAACTCCCGCTATTCCTGCGAGGGTGAAATCGGCTTGGAAAATGGCAAGAATCCCAAAGAGTAGAATGATATTAATAGTCAGACCTATGAGGGCGATTAGCCCTGCATAGCGATAGAAAATTATCATGAATAATGCGGTCAGGAAAAGTCCCCACATGCCTGCCCGGATTCCTTGATTGATCGCTTCTTTGGCAAGTGTTGGAGGGAATGACTCCTCATATAGAATTTCCGGTTTTACACCTAAGGGGTTACGCATGGAAACTGATAATGTATTGGCCTCTTGCTCAGTGAAGTTTCCGGTTATTTGACAATTTCCGCTGGGAATGTGTCCATTAAATACAGCAGCTGAAATAATTTTTCCATCAAGGAGTATGGCCATTTGCGTGACTCCGTCACCTGCGTACTTCTTACTCACTTCTGAAAGCGTCTTTGCCCCATCTCCAACAAAAGTAATGTTTATTTTCCAACTTCCCGATTCATTGAAGGCATATGCGTTAGTGACATCTTTTCCTTCGATCATGACCTCATCTTTAAGTAACAGCTTTTCCGGTTCCTGAGTGTCTCCTTCGTCCCGCTTGTCATATTCTGCTATTTTTGAGAATGGAACGACATCTTCTCCACTTTCAATTCTAGCAATCGTTGCTGGATTATTTTGTTCATGAGTGAGATAGAGCTCAAGGATAGCGGATTTTTGAAGTTGAGCTCGGATCTGTTTAATTGTGTCCTCATTAATGATCTGAGCTTCTTTGTCACCGGTATCGCCATCACGATGTGGAATGTCAACGACGAGTCGATCATCACCTTCCGCTGCAATGTTCACATCACTGACCGTGCCAGTTAGTCTTCTTTGTAAAACATTTTGAGCTTCTTCCTGATCTTTTTTACTTATTTCCTCTTCTGCTTCGGCTCTTGGATTGAGCTGGAGAGTGAAACGAACACCTCCGGCAAGGTCCATTCCGCGTTTAATTTTCTCTTTGGGTGGAATCAGGGAATATGCGCAGAAGCTTGCCAATCCTAATGCTAGGATTGTTCCGATGATCCTTTGGCGAAAGTCAGAGTCAGTCCCGAAGTACCAAATGAAGAGGGCAAATAAGGACAGTGCGATTAGAAAAGCGACAATTGGTTCCATGAGGTTGTGATGAATTATATAACTGCTGAAAAACAGGGGCGGGAAATCTACAGGTTTTTAGTAGAAAAACAACCTTACTCTGGTGACCTGAGTTTTAATTGAGCATTGCTTAAGTATGAGCTGTTTTTTGGTAAAACCTAAGGAAATAAAGGGTATTTAGGATGTAATTTCGGTCATTTTAATTATTAACGGTCCAAAATTGTTAAAATTTGGTGAATAAAATTTTATCAAATGGTACCGATGCGAACCCTTTGGATGATATTTATTTGAGTGTGGCTGAGCTCCATCCTTGACCATTCTGTAAGACGCAGAAAGGTTGTTTTAAGCTTTCGCAAGCCTTTGTGAATTCATCGGGACTGGCCGTGTTGAATTCAAACATGTCGAAATGATGAGGAATTGCAATTTTTGCATTAATTGCTTTTGATAATGTAGCTGCTTCAGTTCCATTAAGATTACCGGCTACGCGTCTCGATGGATCGTTACCATTGATTGGAACTATTGCCACATCGATTGACCAGTTCAGTAATGAGTCTGTTAATTGGTCATGCCACAGAGTGTCGCCGGAGTGATATACAGCCCAATTGCCGAATTGAACGATGAACCCCATATATATTGGATATCCCTCCTCGTCTCTTTCGACCTGATTATGAGCCGCTGCAATACCATTGATTGTGAAGTTGCCTATCTTTATGGATTCGTTTTCTTTTATTCCAATTAATTCGATTCCTGAATCTTTGCCTAGTCTTTCAGTAGCAAACTGGACGTTGGCTTTTGGAAGGATTAAACGAAGGCCTTGACTGGATTTATTGATGGCAAGGAGCGTTTGATCGTCCAAGTGATCGGTATGGTTATGGGAAGAGGTGGCGATGCTGACGAAATCGAGATCTTTTGGGTTTAATGTTTGTTCTGTGATTCGTATATGAGGTTTGTCAGTTAGTGAATATTTATCAGTTAGTGAATCGGATAAATATGGATCCAATAAAATGTAATCTTGGCACCACTTTATTAGAAATCCACTTTGTCCCAGCCACCATAGATGAAATTTTTCAGATGATTCATCCGCGTTTTTTATTTCAGATAATAGGTCCTGATTTTTTTTGTAAGCAGGCTTCATTTTTTACTAAAGGCTGTCCCTGACAATTTTGGCAGCAGAGCACATGTTCTGTAACTTTTGTTTGGCTGCCCACCGTGCGGTCTGGCTTAACCCGCAGTCAGGAGCCAAAACAAGTTTTTCTGGATCAGCAAAATTCAGGCATTCCTGGATTTTAGAGACAAGAAAATCAACGGGTTCAATGAAATAACTTTTAACATCAATGATTCCTACTGCCACGTCCATGATTTCTGCGACTTGCGCAATGCATTTAAGCTCAGCGTATTCTCTATTTGCCATTTCAAGATGCATCTCATCAACTTTAAGTTCCAAAAATGCAGGGAAAAGCGGTTCGTAGCGGCGGTAACCCACAGCGTGCCCTTTATAGTTGCCGAAGCAAAGATGAGTGCAGAGCCTGGTCTTACCGAAAATTGTTTCAGTTGTACGGTTAAATATGGTAACAAAATTTTCCGTGTTTTCTTTATACCCGTAACAACTCATAGAAGGCTCATCGACACAGATTTCTTGGCATCCGGCAGCGACCAGATCCTCAAGCTCTTTTCGAATGATAGGAAGTAAAGCTTCTGTGATTGCATAGCGGTCAGTGTAATCATTGTTAGGCAGTAATCGGCCGCTCATTGTAAAGGGGCCGGGCACGCTGACCTTGAGTGATGGGCCTTCAGGAGCAATTTTTTTCAGTCTTTCAAATTCAGCTACTGCGCCGAGTCCGTTATCTGCTCTGAGCTCTCCTACTATTTGATGCTTTCCTCTTTGGTCGTGGGCTGGAGGTCCAAAGAGCCTAGGAGATTTTTGCTCCAAAGCGATTCCGTCCAAGTGCCCATAAAATGAAAGATTAAAATCTAAGCGGGTCTGTTCCCCGTCAGTGATGACATCAAGCCCGGCATCGAGTTGATCAGCAATTGCACATGTGGTCGCATCATTCTTAATTTCATCAATATCATTAGCGCCGAATTCATTTAGGTTGCTTCCAACGAAATGTAGCCAACTTGGGAATGGATAGCTGCCAATGACCGTTGTGCGTAATGGTTGATCTTTCATGAGGCAAGAAAGATCAACCTAACATCAGCAAGCCGCAATCTGGAATTCTGCGGTCAGTGGCTTGGATTCCTTAATTATTTAGATAATCTTCTACCTGACGGTTTTTGTAAGTCATAATTGTCAGATGAAAGAACTTTTTTAGCCAATTCTAGGTATCCTTTGTCCTGAGCAGTAAGGCTCAATTGGTCATATTGCATGAAGGCATCATTGATTCTTTTTCTCCGCAGACGGCTGCGCAGAGTAGGACTAGCCAGTAAAATACCTATTTTCATTCCGTTCATTATTTGCTTAACCTATCTTATCGTCAAGGGTTTCTTAATATTTAATATATATTAAATAAATTTTTCAATGCTATGAAATAATCAGATATATACGTATTTTTACACTAGAATTTCTTAGCGATTTGAGAATTTGATGTTTCGAATCTCTTTAATAATCGTGTGCATGTGAAGTTTGCATCGTTATTTACGTAGTTGGTCTGGTAGTTTTTTAAGTAATGAGAACATGGCAACTTTTCCAGATAACTGTGATCATCGGTTGAATCTCATCAGTAATTGGGTTAAGCCTCATACGCTTTTTTTGAGGCAAAATAAATATTGATGGCCAAGAACCTTTTCCAGAAAGTTTGGGACGCTCATGCTGTGCGTGTTTTAGCGAATGGGCAGACTCAACTGCTCATTGGGACTCATTTGATACATGAAGTAACTTCTCCTCAGGCCTTTGGCATGCTCAGGGATCTTGGGATTAAGGTTAAGTATCCTGAACGCACATTTGCAACTGTTGACCATATCGTTCCTACTGATCAACGCGAACAACCGTTTAGCGATCCGTTAGCTGATGCTATGATTAAAGAGTTAGCTAAGAATGCTGAAGAATTCGATATTACCTACTTTGATCTTTCGACTGGCAAGCAAGGAATAGTACATGTGGTGGGTCCGGAGCAAGGAATTACCCAACCAGGAACGACCATCGCTTGCGGGGATTCGCACACTGCTACTCATGGGGCCTTCGGAGCAATTGCATTTGGTATTGGGACCACTCAAGTAAGAGACGTTCTAGCAACTCAGACAATAGCTCTCGGAAAGCTTAAGGTGAGAAGAATTAATGTTGATGGGAATTTACGCCCAGGCGTATATGCCAAAGATGTGGCTTTGCATATTATTGCGTTACTGGGTGCGAACGGAGGCATTGGTTATGCCTATGAATATGGAGGCTCATTATTTGATTCTTTTTCTATGGAAGAGCGTATGACTGTTTGTAATATGGCCATAGAGGGGGGTGCGCGTTGCGGATATGTTAATCCTGATCAGAAGACTTTTGATTATTTAAAGGGCCGTCCTTATGCCCCTTCAGAAGATGAATGGGATTCAGCAGTAGATGAGTGGAAGAGTATAGCTTCTGATCCAGATTGTGAATATGATGATATTGTTGATATCAGAGCGGAGGACATTGCCCCGACAGTCACTTGGGGAGTGAGCCCTGATCAAGGTTTTTCCATTGAGGGTAGGATTCCGGATCCGATGGAACAAACCGACGAGAATGAGAGGCTTTCTATTCAGGAAGCAATTCAGTACATGAAACTCGAACCAGGCCAACCAATCAAAGGGACCAAAATTGATGTGGCTTTTTTAGGCAGTTGCACGAATGGGAGACTGTCGGATTTTCGTGAAGTTGCTAAGTATCTCAAAGGTCACAAGGTGTCCCCGGATGTTAAAGCGATTGCTGTTCCTGGCTCTCAGATTGTTGATGCCATTGCGAGGCAGGAGGGTTTAGATAAAATATTCAGTGATGCTGGATTTGAATGGCGGGCAGCGGGTTGTTCAATGTGCTTAGCCATGAATCCAGATAAGTTAGTTGGTGAGCAATTGTGCGCTAGCTCTTCCAACAGGAATTTCAAAGGGCGTCAAGGGAGCCCAACTGGCAGGACGATTTTAATGAGCCCTGTCATGGTCGCTGCTGCTGCGGTTTGTGGCAAAGTCAGTGATGCGCGCGAAGTTTTTCAATTTAATGAGGATTGATTTAGGATCACAAATTTTATGTCTTTAGAGAAAATAAGGGAAGTTAATGGTCGGTCAGTTTATGTTCCCGGGAATGATATTGATACGGATAGGATCATACCGGCAAGGTTCATGAAATGTGTAACATTCGACGGTTTGGGTGAATACTTATTTTATGATGTGAGGAAAGATTCGAACGGTAATGATAGGGATCATCCTCTTAATGAATCAAGATTCTCGGGTTCATCAATTCTGATTTCCAATGCTAATTTTGGTTGTGGTTCATCCCGTGAACATGCGCCGCAGGCTTTATATAGATATGGATTCAGAGCCGTGATAGCTGAAAGTTTTGCAGAGATATTTTTTGGTAATTGTTGTGCCCTTGGAATGCCTTGTGTAGTTGCAACTCAGGAAAATATAAAGTCTTTAGCTGAGCGAATTAATGATGTTCCGGAAACTCAAGTCACTGTAGATGTTATGAATTCTGAAGTTTGTGCAGGCGATTTAAAGTTCTCTGTTGAGATTCCTGAAGGGGCAAGAGAAGCCTTAACTAATGGGCGATGGGATCCTATTGCCGAATTACAAGAAGCTGAGGATTCAATTGATAATTTAGTAACTGAGTTAGGTTATCTTAGGCGGGGTCGATAGCTCTAATTACTTCAAATTTAAAGAGAGGATCAAGGCCGGAAAATTCTCTGGACTTATGGAATTTTTCATTAGATTTAATTAACGGGATCCCATCTTTGTGTTCTGGATGCTTACGGTTAATTTCAAGATAACCTAAAATAACAGTAAGCTTCTTTTGACTGTTTTTTGATTTGTTAATTTCCAATAGGAGCTCTTCTTTGTTTTTAACGTAAGTGCAATTTGGGTAATAAAACTTCATCATTTTCCCTCCGAACCCATAACAAACAACATGCATTTCATCACCCGTTTCAGCTCTTTGCTTAAGATGTTTTGCAACGTCCTTGTACGGTGCAAAGGGAAGAGTTTGCGTTTGGTTTCTGGGTTCACGGGCAATGTACAAATAAAAGCAAATCCCGAGGAAACTGATTAAAAAATTCAATGAGTATTTTGATTTCACGGTATTTAGGATTCCTGAGAATCCGATGCCTAGGACAATGACTGTAGGAGCTAGAGCGAGTGCTACAAAGTGGTGGTGGGTATAAGTATCTGCGGTCCAGTCAATTAAAATTGATACAAGCCCTAAAATGACAATCGTAATCAATATTTTTGCTGCGCCTTTTCGGTTTATCCAAGTTCTGATAATGCCAAATGATAAACTGAAAAAAGTTGTCAATAGAATCAGAGAACAAATGATGGGACTTTGTCCCAATTCATTTGCGACTGAGGGCGATTCGCTTCCAGATTGACTGATGTCCATGCCGAAAAATAAATGTCCGATCGAATTACCGAGGTTTGGCAGAATCGATGAGTGAGGATTCTCTATTGGTTCCCAGTGAAAGGTCTGCATGATGTTAGGCATGAAGAGTGGAAAGTACACCATGCAAGCCATGGCATTAGCGGCTACGAGTTTACTAATGGACGTTGAGCGAAAGGAAAAATTTATGTTTTGAGATAAAATTAATAAGATTCCGCATAGGGTAAATCCAATGGCGTAAAATATTCCTTCATGAATTGTCCATGCAAACATTAACTGGTTCGTTCCAAATAGGAGCCAATATCTCCACCGGTCTTTGTTGTCATTAATTGCATAGGTTAGCCATAAAGAACCCAGTAAAACTAAAAAAATAATTATTCCTTCTGTGCCTAACGCGGTTCCATTTTTTATATGCCATGGATGCATTGCAAGGAACAGTGCGGAGCCTAGAGCTCCTATACTGAAGCCCCAGCGCTTGACTAATAAACCGATAACCAAAATAGAAGAAATGCTCAGAATGAAGTTTGGTGAACGTAGTGATAATTCATGTATCTCGGATCCGTCTGGTTCAGTTTTTGTTTGCCAAATGCTTTGAGATATTTTTATTGCCGCGGCCAATGGAATGCATTTATTTTGCTCCTGATACATCCATAAAGTTTTTTCCCAATCCTCAGGTGAGTTTTCATGACTTGTGGTTCTAATTGAATTAATTTCCTCCCACCCCAAACCTCCTGTCACAAGATTCCACCTCAGGTGTCCTCCCAACAAAACAATTAGGGCAAGCAAGACCCAAAATACCGATGAGTGAATGTTTTCAATCTGAGGGTTATGGCTAAGAGTCAGGTCCTTATTGTGGTCAGTTTTCGCCCATTTTTTCCATGAGAAGATTAAAAGGATTCCAATGAATGTGCTGGATGCAAAACCATACCAAAGACCCCTAATTAGGTGATCGCTCAGGGAATATAGCTCATGGCTCTTATTATCTAATTCCCATGGTTTTTGCGAGAAGTAAAGAAAGGATATAGAGCATAGAGTTGCCAGTAGAATAATAAAGCGTATCAATTTGCCACGAGCGTACCAGAAGCTATTTTCTGGTCTGACAAAAATATTACGATTAGACACGATAGTGAAATTTGGCTCTTTGCTGTAAGTATTCCAATGCTTTCTTTAAAAGGTAAACTTGTAGTTAGTGGCAATATACACTTTAACTAGATTCCCTTTGGTTATGATTCCCTTAAAATGAAAACAATTTTCCGTGTTTTTTCCTATCTCAAGCGTTATCCGAAGCTTGGCTCTTTGCAGCTTCTTTGTGCTGTAGTGGGTACCTTGCTCGCGATTGTTTTTCCTAATGTGGCTCGGTTAGTTCTTGATGTGGCTGTTCCTCAGCAAAGGGCCGATTTGTTGTTCAATTATACGGTTCTTGCGTGCGTTGCTTATTTTGGCAGAGATTTGCTTAATTCAGTACGAATTATGCTTAATAATACTTTCGAGCAGAAGATCATTTTCGACATTAGGAGTGACCTTTATCAGAAACTTCAAAGGTTACCGTTGCGTTGGTTTGATAACAGGCCCACTGGAGACATAATGACTCGTGTGGCTGAGGATGTGACGGCCATGGAAAGGGTTCTCATTGACGGAATAGAACAAGGAGTAGTCGCTTTATTACAGATAATAGCAGTTGGTTTCGTAATGTTCTGGATTAATCCTACCCTTGCCTGGTGGGCAGTGGTTCCCGTGCCACTATTATTTATAGGAGCTCTAATTTATACTAGCACTAGGGACCGATACAGGACTGTTCGTAAGGCCACATCGGAAATGAATGCATTACTTCATGATAATATTTCCGGCATCCGTCAGATTAAGGCTTACACGATGGAGAAGGAAGAGCATCAAAGATTCAATGCTGCTAGTGATAAGGTCCGTAAGGCCACTCTTCGTACAATGTTTGCCTGGGCGATATATAATCCAACTATGAGTTTTGTTGGTGGGATCGGTTTTATTTTAGTGATGGGATTTGGAGGTAAGCTTGCTCTTGAAGGAGACATGACACCTGGAGAAATCACAGCCTTCTTATTGTATTTGACTCTATTTTATGAACCAATCAGTCGTTTGCATCAGCTCAATCAGATGTTGCAGTCAGGCCGAGCAGCGGGCGAGAGAGTGTTTGAAATATTAGATGCTGATGAAGAGCCTGGTCTTGAATTAGGTCGGGAATTGCCTGAACCGGTCAAAGGGAACGTCGTTTATCGTGATGTTTCTTTCAGTTACGGTGATGAATTATCTACCATCAAGGGGGTCGATTTGGTTGCGGATCCTGGTCAAACCATAGCTTTGGTTGGTCCGACAGGAGCGGGCAAGACGACATTAATTAATTTATTAACAAGGTTCTATGAATACAATGAAGGGCAGATTCTTGTGGATGGAGTTGAGGTTAACTCAATAAAGAAGAAATCTCTGCGCAATGCAATCGGATACGTGACTCAGGAAAGTTTCCTTTTTAACGGCACCGTAAGAGAAAATTTATTAATCGCGAACAGAGAATCAACTGATGAGCAGATCTGGGAATCTCTGAAGGTTGCAAATGCGGCTGATTTTGTTAGGCGATTACCTCAAGGATTGGATACTCAAGTAGGCGAACGTGGAGTAAAACTTAGTGTGGGTGAAAAGCAAAGAGTCAGCGTGGCCCGTTCCTTACTGAAGAATCCTCCGATCCTTCTTTTGGATGAGGCAACGGCCAGTGTTGATACTGAAACCGAAAGGCTGATTCAGGAAGCTCTTGAGAGGCTGATGCAGAACAGGACTAGCTTTGTCATAGCTCACCGTTTAAGCACAGTGCGTGGAGCTGACCGGATCTACGTCCTTAAAGATGGTGAGCTCATTGAAAGTGGGAATCATAAAGAACTTTTGTCTCAATCAGGTCTATACGCAGATCTTTGCAGGACAAGTTTTTTGGACGAGACTAACGAATCTTCTTAATTATTCATCTAATATCAGCGATCTTGTCTTTGTGTCTTTGTTGAAGGAGAAGATTCCTTTCTTTTTCCCTTCTCTGTATTCAATTACATTTTTTTGGCCCTCAAGATCATCAAAAAAAATCGAATTTTGTATTTTGCATTGCTTGGGCATGGTTTCTGCACCCAAAATGAATTCAAAATAGAGCCAGGCATTTGTAATGCCTACTTCCTTATCTAACCACTTAGGGATGATTTTTTTTCCTGTTGGCAGAGTAATATAAAAATTCTTATTTAAATAAGAACAGATGTCTTTTTCAACGCCTTCGGTATTTTCAATGTCTATTTGTTTATCGATTTTTTTGGACAAGGCAGATTCTAGATCAACAACTCTTACCCTGAGAGCAATTTCAATGGACTGTGTTTTGGGGTTCCAAACCGCTTCCGCAAATGTGGCGTGTACCGGATGGGCTCCGGCAGGAGAGATGAAATATACCAAAAAATGAATAAATAAGGTAAACGTTAATAGTTTACGATGAGTCCTTTTCAGAACTTTTCTTTTTCTTTTCATTTTGTTGTTCTTTGGACCGGTTCTCCTCCTCCTTAGCTTTCTGCATTGGGTTTTTCCCTTTTTTCCTTTTTTGTAATTGGAACCGAGATTCTATCGGGCGAGGAGGCCAATAATTATTATTTCTGTCCGTGTCGGCAGTTTCCAGCATTGGATCGATCTCAATTTGAGTGATCTCTTTTTTAGCAATGACTAATTTCTTTACTGTTCTGGTATTTCTTTTCCAGATTTCAGCGGGAATTCTCATGGTCCCTTTTTTCCCATTCGCATATGTGATATCGAGAATGACTGGAGAAACAAGACCTCCAATATTTTCAATTTCAATCACATAGAACTTTCTTCTCAGAGATAGTAATTTTAGTTCCTCAGGCTCAAGACTTTTCAAAAAATCATTGTATTCTCTTCGGTCACTTTGGGTCACATCAAGTGGATCAAATTTATTATAAAAATCAAGAAGATCTCGGTTCTCATCTACCAATTTAGGTAATGGCTTATTCCTTAAATCAATTAGATCCTTGGCTTCTTCCTCTTCTCTTTTTTCTTTTTTGATTGGTTTTTCTATGTCTGGATCTTTGGTGTCAATCTGATAAAGGCGCAAAGACTTCATTGCCAGGTCAACATTATTTGTTGTGTAGAACCATCCCCGCCAAAACCAATCAAGGTCCACGCCTGAAGCATCTTCCATGGTCCGGAAGAAGTCAGCAGGTTCTGGCCTTTTATACATCCAGCGTTCGGAGTATTCTTTAAAAGCAAAGTCAAACAATTCACGTCCAAGTACGGTTTCTCTTAATACATTTAGTGCGGTTGCAGGTTTACTGTAGGCATTATTACCGAACTGATGAATTGATTCTGAATTTGTCATTATGGGCCTCTGAATTGTACTGGCCATATAACCAGTTATGCCTTTTGGTTTGCCCCTTCCGGATGACCATTTTTGTTGCCATTCTGCCTGAGCTAGAAATTGGAGAAAAGTATTAAGGCCCTCGTCCATCCAGGTCCATTGCCTTTCATCAGAATTAACGATCATAGGGAACCAATTGTGACCCACTTCGTGTATTACAACTCCTATAAGAGCATTTTTAGTGCCTTCAGAATAGGTGCCGTCCTCTTCTGGCCTTGGTCCATTAAAACAAATCATTGGATATTCCATACCAAAGACTGGCCCGTTCACGCTTATGGCCACAGGATACGGATAATCAAAAGTAAATTTTGAATAAATATCCAGGGTGTGGGTTATGGATGCAGTAGAATACTTACTCCAGAGAGGTTCGGCCTCGTTAGGGTAGAAGGACATTGCCCATGCTCGCTTTCCTGGTGCAAATTCATGGTACTTTGCGTCCCAAATAAATTTACGGGAAGAAGCCCAGGCAAAGTCTCTGACATTTTTAGCTTTAAAAATCCAAGTCTTAGTATTTTTCGGCTTATTCTTATTTTCCTGAGTTTTTTTTGCTTCATCTGGACTGACCATGAAAATGGTTTTTCCCGTTTTCATAGCACTTTGCCAGCGTTTATTTTGCTCATCGCTCAGTACTTGTTGGGGATTTTGAAGTTCACCTGTCGCGGCAACAATGTGGTCAGAGGGAGCTGTTATTTCCACTTTGTAATCTCCAAATTCAAGAGTGAATTCTCCTCTTCCCAGAAACTGTTTGTGTTGCCATCCCGTATAATCTGTATAGGAGGCCATTCTCGGAAACCACTGTGCCAGTTCATAAATATAGTTTTTGTCCTTTTTAAAAAATTCATAGCCTCCGCGTGCTCGGTTAAGGTCAGCATCGATAATATTATGTTCCCACTCGACGCTGAAAATAAATTTTGATTTTGGATCGAGTGGTTTTTGGAGGTCAATTCTCATCATTGTTCCAACTGTTTGGGTCTTTAACGGATTTCCTTTGCTGTCCATTACCTTTTTGATTTTGTACCCTCCATCAAAAGACTGACGATACAGTTGAGACCTCAATCCATTGAAGCTTATTCCGTCAAGGTTAGGAGCTTCCTGAGTCAATGTCTCATCTGATCCGGGTGCAAATCGGTTCTGATCAAGTTGCAACCAGAGATAATTTAAGGAATGGGGTGAGTTGTTTTTATAAGATATAGTTTCGAATCCTTTTAATTGTTGTTTTATGTCATCCAGTGAAACCTTGATGTCATAATCCACTTTTTGTTGCCAGTAATGGGGGCCAGGTGCTCCGGAGGCTAATCGTGATTCATTGGGAGTAGGTAGTAATTCATGAATTTGACGGAAAGGATCATCTTCATATGAGGGTAATTGGCCAAGGCACGGATTGGAGAGGTACAATGTTATGCCAATGAATAGATAGACAGATTGTTTCATGGTGTTTTGAGGATGGATCGTTTTCCGGGGCCGTTAAGCTAATCCTATAGTGCTGTTTCTGCAATTTCTAGATTAACTATATTTATGATAACAAGGACTTAACTAATTTTCCCTATAAATAAGTGACTTGAAGCGAAATGACTAATTATGTCGATCTGGTGATGCGAAGCTCACGGCGGACCAATGATGATATGATGTCTCCGGTCATAACGATGAGTGCACCCAATAGTATAAATACAAGCATTCGATCAAAGTCTCTTCCGGCCTTCGCATCATTAATCAGATAGCCCAGTGAAACAATGCCCAGCATTCCTAGGACCGTCGATTCACGGATACAAGTTTCCCATCTATAAAAGAAGTAGACCAGCATACGGTTAAATGAATCAGGAAGAATTGTTGATAAGAAAGAACTGTAACGTCCTCCTCCCTGCGCCAGCATAATTCGCGCTGATTCATTAGCGCTATTTTCAACCAGTTCCGAACCTAGCCTTCCGAGAATGCCGAAGTTATGTATGGCCAGAGCTAAAACAAGAACCCAAGGGTCGGGACCAAGAATTGAGATGAGGAGGAATCCGAGAACATATTCGGGCAGGCTTCGAGTAAATAAAAATAAGATTCGAGAAAGCTTATTAATGGCTAACCAGTAAAAAGACTTGAGTATATTGTTGCCCTGATTAATCCCGAGTGGTCTTTGATTTCCAAAATTTCTTGCAGAAACAGGCAAGAGAAGTAAGGCAAAAAATCCTGAAATTGTAATTGCTACAGTTGCAAGGCCGAAAGTGATTCCAGTGGCTTTTATCCCTTGACCATCCGTCAACAGACCGGTAATCCATGGCATAGAGTCTATCCACTGACCTGTTTCTCGAGTAGGGTCAGGGATTATTTTCTCTATGAATTTGTCTAAGTTTTCGCTTCTCTTCTCTTTAGTCACCAATGATTCATGGAGAGACCCTGCTGACCATGCCCAAGCCAATGAGACTATAAAGATTCCTAAACTGATTCTGAGAAACAGCGATTTGGATCTGTTTTGATGCAGTTCCTTAATTCTTAGCAGTCTGTTATCCGTGACCATTAATTTATTTTTGATGCACTTAATCTTTTACGGATTGATCTGCTCCACCATTCGAGGATCGCTATGGTTCCGAATAACACATATAGGTATGTCCATACCTCATGATAATGGAATTCATCTGAGGATAACTTGATTCTATATCCTATAGTCTCAATGCCGATGAACCCAAACACAGTTGCTGTTCTTAGTGCACATTCGAGTCTGTAAAATGTATACGAAAAAAGATCAGGCAGAGCCTGAGGAATAATTCCTATGCAAAATGAACTTAAGGTGCCTGCGCCAATGGATCTGAAAAGTTCCTGAACATCTCTTGAATGTTCCTCTATTATTTCAGAGTAGATCTTAGCTAATATTCCGGAAAATGGAATGGCTACGGCAATAATTGCCGCAGTCGTAGATATTCCCATCGCGGTGATGAAGAGAAGTCCCCACATCAGTTCATGTATAGATCTTGCAAAAGCTATCCATGATTTGGCAACAATGAGTGTGCCCATGAGAATTGGTTTTATTTTCTGTCTATTTTTTTTAGGCCACCATGCTGTGGTAGAAAAAAAAGCGAGAATGGCTCCGATGGGTATCGAAACACTCATGGCTAATAGAGCAAAACGAAGTGTCATTAGTACGGATTTGACTACTGTGATGAGGAACGGCTCGGTCCCAGGCACAGGGTTCTCGTAATCCATGGCTGGAGCGAACGCTGCACCCAGAAAATCTCCAACCAATTTAAGATTATTGCCGTTCAATAACCGCAGCGGGTTTAACCCGATCAGATAACTGCAAGAAATTGCAATTAAAGCGATAGCAATAAGTGATTTCCGGCGAGGACTAAATAATTGTTCGATCGGAATTGTGTTGAGACGTATGTTGTTAGCATTCCCCATCATCAAGAATTTCTCTTTCACTTAGAGTGTAGAGTTCTTTAAATTTATTTTCGTTCAGATCTTCTGGGGCACTATCAAATTCGACTTTGCCGTTACGTAATCCAATCAATCGAGGAAAATGGGCCTTAGCCAATTCAAGATTATGAAGGCTCATTACTAGAGTAATGTTTTCTTCTTGTGATATTTGATTAAGTAGTTGGACAAGATTCTCTGCTCGGGCAGGGTCAACGCTCGAGACAGGCTCATCAGCAAGAATAGCTTGTGGATTCTGATAAAGGGCCCTTCCAAGTGCTACTCTTTGCTTTTGTCCTCCCGACAGGTTCGAGGTCGTTTCGAAGAGTTTCTCCTCAATGCCTAGTCTTTCGAGTATTGAGTGGATTCGTAGTATTTTATTTTTGGAAGGAAATATCAGGTCAATCAAATTGCCCAAGAATCCACGCTCACCGATTTTGCCGGTGATTATGTTTTGCCATACTCTTAAACTTTCTACTAGTGCAAGGTTTTGAGGGATCGTTGCAATTTTTGATCGGATTTTTTTAAGATTTCTTCCTGAAGTTTTTTCCAATGCATTGCCTAATACCGTGATCTTTCCTGTGCTCGCTCGGACCGTTGAATTGAATAGATTAAGCAAAGTTGTTTTTCCGCTTCCGCTCGGTCCCACAATAGCGATCCGTTCTCCCCGCTTAATGCTTAGGGTCGTAGGATTAAGGGCGGAAATATTCTCATAATTGCGCCCTGCACTTTCTAGACTGAAAGTGTCAGGACGCTCATGAGTAAGATTCATTACTCTTAATTATTTAAGAGTCCCAGTTTTTTGGCGATGTCTTCGATGCCCTGGAAATCTTCATTTTTTGCAGAGATGATTTTCGACCTGGTCAGGGCCTTAAGTAATCCCTCATCGGATATTTCAATTAATGCTGCTTGTATTTTATCAATGAATCCTTCTCCATAAATTTGATTCAATTCAGGATGAGCGGTCCAGTTATAGTCAGCATAAGGAGGCGTCTTCCAAATGATTTTGCATTTCTCTTTATCAAGTTTTCCTGACTCTACCATGCTGTCATATTTTTTATAACTGAGAGCCCCGACCTGGAAGGCTCCTGACTCGACAAGTTTGGCGGTCTTATCATGTGCACCCGAAAAACCGACTGGAAGGGAGAACCATTCCTTAGGGTCTTTTCCTGTTTCTTGTTGAATAAAGAAACTGGGCATGAGTCTTCCGGAAGTGGATTTTTCCGAACCGAAAGTGAATTTCATGTCCTTAATTTTTTCGGGAAATGATTCGCTCAGTTCGAGTCCCGTATCAGCATTTGCAATGAAGTAGGAAATGTAATTTGGATCCTCGATTCCTTGGGCAATTGCCCGTGCTCCCTTGACTTCGTTCCTTGCTTGAACTCCAGTCAAGCCACCGAACCAAGTGAGGTGAATCTCCCCATTGACAAATTTGGTGACCGCAGAGGCGTAATCAGTTGTGGGGATGAATTGAGTTTCTACTCCCAACTTTTCGGATAGATAGTCGGCAAACTTTTTGAACTTTGCTGTTTGCTCCGTTGTGTTTTCGTCAGGGATCGCAGAGAAACGCAGGATCTTCGTTGCGTTTGGATCGGACTTAGTCTTTCCAGCATTATTTTGGTTCTCATTCTTGCAGCTGGAGGTCAAGAAGAGGGCGAGGATTGCCGGACCGACAAACATGATATTTTTCATCAGAATTTCAATTTTTGGTTTTTGATTAGGTGTTTCATTTTAATTTAATTACAGATCACTACTATTTTTTGAGCGATAATAGCTATTGGAATCATTTATATAATTATATTTTTGATTAAATCAAATAGATTTAGCTGATCACTCAATACCAAAACCTCTCAAAACGATCTTTCCAGTGGCTTTACCAGACTCAAGTAAGGAGTGGGCTTCTGCGATTCTTTCAAAGGGGAAAATTTCTTCATGAATAAGTGGTGTTATGGCTTCTTTTTCGACTCCATTAACAATTTCCTTAAGGATTTCCCCGTGAAGGACCTTGCCTTTATCTTGATTGTAAAGGATCGGAATGATCATGAAAACGACATGAAGTGAAAGTGCTTTCTGATGCAGTATGCTCAGATCACAGGTGATTCTCGTATTAACTGAAGTGACCCGTCCTTCTAATTTTGCAGCCTCGAAGCTTCGCATTAAGTTGTCTCCTCCGACAGTATCAAATACGACATCGAATCCCCTTTGGTCAGTATGTTCTTCAACGTATTGGGACACACTAAAATTACGGTAATTAATTGGTGTGGCTCCATAACCTTTGACTATTTCTGCTTTTTTCTCGGAAGACACGGTCGAGAAGACTTTAGCCCCTTTCATTTTGGCGAGTTGAATTGCCAAGTGTCCTACGCCTCCAGCTCCACCATGAACCAAAACAGATTCACCTTCTTTTATATTGGCACCTCTTATAAGAGCATCCCAGGCTGTTATCGATACCAGTGGCAGTGCGACGCATTCTTCGAGTGAGAGGTTAGTTGGTCTTTTTGCGAGGAGGTTTGCATCCACTAATTGATATTCCGCTAATGCTCCGGATTGTTCTTTAACGGCCCCGCTACAACCAAAAACTTCGTCTCCTTCAATGAATTTATTTACTCCATCACCGATCCCTTCAATTGTCCCGGCAACATCAAAGCCGAGGACTCCGGTTTCGGGTACGAGAGATTTCAATAGGCCACTCCTAATTTTATAATCGATAGGATTGACGGTACTTGCCTTAACACGAATTAATACATGGCCTGGCTTTAATTCAGGCTTTGGAATTTCAGCTCTTTCAAATACTTCGGCTTCACCGAAATTCTTAATTACCATGGCTTTCATATTATTTGAGACTAACAATCTATTGGGACTGGTCAATCATTCGATAATCGAAGGTTTTTTAATTTTTTTGGAATGGGCTAAAATTTTTATATGATAATTGGTTTGAGAGTTGATTTGATAAGTTAACGAAGCCTGTTATTTAGTTAAGCTTGCCGAAATATTTAAAATTGAATATTAGGTCATTGGGTTCACATGGCTAAGAAAAAAGTCGTTAAGAAAGTTGTTAAAAGAAAGGTTCTCAAAAAGGTACCTAGAAAGAAACCTGTTCGATCTAAAACAGGAAATTCTAGGAAGAAACCAGCAAAGAAAAATACGAAAAAGAAAGCAAAGAAACCGGCAATTAAAAAAGCAAATAGCTATAAGAAAAATGAAAACTCAGAAGTCATTCACATTGATGATATGTACTCTGACTGGTTCATTGATTATGCCAGTTATGTTATATTAGAGAGAGCAGTTCCCAGTATTCATGACGGATTAAAGCCGGTCCAAAGACGAATCTTACATTCTCTGAAAGAAAAGGATGATGGGCGTTATAACAAGGTAGCTAATGTGGTTGGGCATACGATGCAATACCATCCTCATGGTGATGCATCTATTGCTGATGCTTTGGTTGTGATGGGGCAAAAGTCCCTCCTAATTGATACTCAGGGCAATTGGGGAAACATTCTTACTGGAGACAAGGCGGCCGCTTCAAGATACATTGAGGCACGTTTGTCAAAGTTTGCATTGGCAGTTGCCTTTAATGCAAAAACGACTGAATGGGCATTATCATATGATGGCCGAAACAAAGAGCCTATTAACTTGCCGGTTAAGTTTCCATTGTTATTGGCGCAGGGCGCAGAAGGAATTGCGGTTGGGTTAGCATGCAAGATTTTACCTCATAATTTCAATGAATTAATTGACGGATGCATTGCTGCTCTTCGCAAAAAGAAAACTCAACTCCTTCCTGATTTTCCCACTGGAGGGCTAATGGATGCCTCGGATTATAACGGTGGCCTGAGAGGAGGAAAGGTCCGGGTCAGGGCCCGCGTTGAAAAGACCAAGAATAAGAGGTTATTAAAAATCACTGAAATACCTTTCGGAACCACAGCGGGGGGATTGATGGACAATATTGTGGCGGCGAATGAGAAGGGGAAAATAAAAATTTCTAAGATTGAGGATATTACCGCAGAAAAGGTAGAGATTAATATCCATCTTCCGGTCGGTTTGGATCCTGACATTGCGATTGAAGCATTGTATGCCTTTACAGATTGTGAAATTTCGATCTCTCCCAACTCTTGTGTCATTGAAGATGATAAGCCTAAGTTTTTGAAAGTAGATGAACTGCTTAAAAAATCTGCTTTGCATACTAAGGGGTTGCTGAAATGGGAGCTCGAAATTCGATTAGGTGAACTTCAGGATAAATGGCATCACAGTTCGCTGGAGCGGATCTTTATCGAGAATAAGATTTATCGAAGAATAGAGGATTGCACTACTTGGGAATCGGTCATTGAGGAAATATGGGCGGGCCTTAAGCCATTCTTAAAAAAACTCAAACGTAAGGTCATTGAGGAGGATGTGATTCGTCTCACTGAAATTAAGATTAAGCGGATTTCAAAGTATGATTCATTTAAAGCTGATGAACTTATACGGGGTATCGAAGAAGAGATTAAAGAAGTAGAGAAAAATATTTCTCAGATAACGAGATATGCTGTTCGTTATTATAAAGGACTCAAAGAAAAATTTGGTAAGGGGCGAGAGAGAAAGACCGAAATTGCAACTTTCGGAAAGGTCGTGGCAAAGAATGTGGCTGTGGCAACTGAAACTATATACTTGAATGCAAAGACTGGGTTTGCAGGGTGGGGATTGAAGAGGGATGGAGTTTCAGTCGACCGCTGTTCAAGAATGGATGATATTATTATCTTTGGGAGAGAAGGAACTATGCAGGTTTCTAAGGTTGCAGAAAAGACATACGTCGGAAAGAATCCGGCTCACGTTTCCATCTTTAAAAAAGAAGAACCCAAATATTACTGCATGATTTACCGTGACGGTAGAGATGGACCTACAATGATAAAGCGATTCACTGTTCAAGGAGTAACACGTGAAAAAATGTATGATCTGACTAAGGGAAATAGTGGGACCAGGGTACTTTTCTTTTCAGTTCATGATACTGAGGAGGATACTCCTTTGGTTAATGTGGTCTTGAAATCGGCACCAAGATTAAGAGTTAAGGAAATTGAGGTTAATTTTGCTGATATAGCAGTGAAGGGAAGGGCATCAAAGGGCAATATTGTTACCAAGCACAAAGTGGAAAAGATTGTTCGCAAGAAGGGTCAGATGGAGCTCCTTTAATTTGCGGGATTCCAATGCAGTCGATAAAAGGATTTTGAACTTTGTGTCTCAATAAATTCAGTGAATTGTTCAGAAATCTCCAAAGCTTTGAAAGAATGAATGAGTGTCCACTTTTTCAGGTCACTTGATTTTTCCAAAGAAAATGTCTTCCCGGGTATGAGATTAGAAAAATAAAAGATTAATGAATTATCTTCAGGACTGATGACTAGATTGATATTAGGGGCTTTCCCTTTTTCTGCTCTCCAAGCCAAACCATAATTAGTTGCCACGTCACTGCTGACTCTTATTTCATATTCCCCCTTATCAAGACCTCGTAAATATAGGTGCTCCAGATTATCGAGTTTAGAGTCGCTACTATCATAAAGTATAAAATCATTGTCTTTTTTTCTGTATAATTCCAATTTCATATCCGCAATGGATTCACTATAGGGATTACCATCAAGCCATTCTGCGGATCTGATAACACGATTCCAATTTAGTGAAACCGTAGCTTCCTTCACGGCCTTTTCTAAATTAATAAAATAGGACACTTTTCCTGATCCATCTATGGAACCAAAGTCCCATCCGTAATTAGTGGAAAATTTCCCGGGCTCTTGTTCCCCCGCAATGAGGATATGATAACTGTTTAGAAGATTTATTTTTCCCGCTCCAAGGACAGGATCGATTGGCATTTCTGTATTTCTGGACCAATTGTCAAATTCCTTTTTGCTGGCTCCTGCCATAATTAGAGCTTTCATGACTTCTGGTAATGTTGCATTTCCTTCTTTTTTTGTCTGGGCAACTCCAATGAGAAAGGTCACGGCGGAACTGACTTGAGGAGTGCAAGCACTTGTAGAATTGTCATTCGCCACAATGTCGGGCTTGGTTCTTCCTGGGCCATCGTGTTTAGTATTTCCAGTTCCTAGGTCAATCCCGGACACAGTTTGTCCCTGGCTATGAGATCCATTGGTATTACCGACCGTGATGCTATTATAACTTGAGGCGAGAATTGAAGGGACCGTTGTTCCAGCTCCATTATTAAGGCCAACGCATGCAATGAACTGATCTCTAAAAATTGCGTAATCGAATCTTCTAATCGCTTCGTTATGTATTGATATTATATTATCAATTTCGGAAGGATCAGTTTCATTATTGTAACCGTAACTGATCCATGAATGGTTTTGCACAAAACTTTCCTCAGTCTTTGGAGGGATGCTTGATCCTGTCCTGAGGTAATCTTCATATACCCATTGGTTCGCAGAGTAGACGTCAACATGAGGAACCCAAGAAACAATGGATTCGTTGCTGAAGAAACGTTTTGCAACAGCCAAGGCATGTTCTGACGAATTGTAAGTGAGCGAATCATTGGTTGTTTTTATTCTAAAGGAATTTCCTTTGAAAGGACCGGATCCGTTAAATGAATATTCGATCGGAGGATTGTTTATTGGAGATGTTTCTGGTAAAAAACTACCATCTGACCTCGGTGCCTCTATTAACGAAACTCGAAAAGGGCAAGAACTTAGTTCAATGTCGATCGAAAAGTCCGAGCTTGTAATGCTCTGATTGAAGGCCTGAATTGCAATGATATTTTCACCCTCATTAAGTAATTTTTTCGCTTTTCCTATGATGATTGATTCCCATTCAGCTTCATGAACCTGTGCTGTAGAATCATATGTTTTTGTGCCTTCGCTCATATGTAAACGGGCAACTTCGATTCCATTAATCCAGATGATGGCACCATCATCTACATATGCTCTTAGCAACAATCGAGGATGAATGTCTAAAGAATTAACAAGAAATTTCTTTCTAAGATAGATACTTGTATATGGTTCTGATCCATTCACAGAGGGGCCTCGCATATCGTTCAGTATAGTGTTATCATCATTATCACCGTAACCGATAGGGGCCTGTCCTATTTGCCAACTGGAATTCTCATTAAAATCGGATTCCCTCCAAAGATCAGGAGGCTCTGAGGCCTCACTCGTTCCTTTCCTGTAATACCAACCGGTATCTTCTGCTTGTATGTAAATGATTGATTTAAGATCTACTTCAGGAACCTCTTTGAGCTCTTCAATGAGTGCATTGTAGCCAATGTCCTTTCCCCATGTCTGTGCCTCGGCACTGCTTAGGAAATGGAATACAAAAAAGCAGTTAAAAATTATTTTTATTATGTTCTTCGATAGGAACATCTGGGGAAAAAATTACACCTAGTTTGTGTTTCGGTAAATAGTGTTATGAATGCTTTATTTAATTTATTACAGCTAGACCTTTTTTTGTAACCGGTTAATCTGCGGTTATGTCAAATATCGATGATTTAGAGCCTGCAATAGCTGTCATTGGAGGAAGCGGACTTTACGAAATAGAAGGAGCCGAGAAGATTGATGAGTGTAAAATAAAAACGCCTTACGGCGATCCTTCAGATAATATTACCGAGTGCCGTATCGAGGGCAGAAGAGTATTTTTTCTTCCTCGTCACGGCAAGGGGCATACGATCCTTCCTCATGAACTTAATCACAGGGCAAACTTCTGGGCCTTGAAATCTTTGGGAGTGCGTTGGGTCATTGCAGTAACGGCTGTGGGTAGTTTGCAGGACAGGTATGCTCCGAGAGACATCGTTCTTCCTGACCAGTATTTTGACAGAACTAGTCGCCGGAGTGAGCATACTTTCTTTGGTGATGGAATATGTGCTCACATTGCATTCGGGGACCCTGTCAGTGAGGAATTGCGGTCATTGCTTTTTGAAATCGCTAAGGAGGTGCATCAAGAGAAAGTTTATAATGGAGGAACTTATGTGAATATGGATGGTCCGGCATTCTCGACCCGTGCGGAGTCTTTAAATAATCAAAGATTAGGTTTTGATGTGATAGGAATGACTAATTTGCCTGAGGCCAAGTTAGCAAGAGAAGCTGAAATGGCTTTGGCTACCCTTTCGATGATAACGGATTATGATTGTTGGAAGGAAGAAGAGGATCCTGTCACTGCAGAGACAGTCATTGGTCATTTGAAAGCTAACGCTCAAGCAGCAAAGAAAATAATAGCTACTGTGATTCCCACCATTCCAAAGGATCCGGACTGGCCGGTACATACAGCACTTTCTAATGCAATATTGACAGACCGTTCACTTTGGCCAGAGAAGACAAAGCGAAAGCTTGAGCCTATCATAGAGAGATTCTTATAAAGGCATTAAATATTATAGGATTTAGAGACCTCATCAGCAATTATTTGGATCCCTTCCTTCACGATCTTTTCAGATTGAGAAAAGGTGACTCTGATACATTCATGACTATGAGTCCAATGGTCTACTAACCCAAAGAAAAAATACTCTCCGGGAACTACAAGAACGTCCCTTTTTTTGAGTCTTTCATACAACTCAATAGTTGTGATAGGTAATTCAGGAAACCAAAACCATAAAAAGAAAGCCCCCTCACTTTCATGTAATCTGTAGGGAATTGTATTCCCGAAAGCCTCTTCCACATATGAACGTGCATTTAACATGCGTTTTTTGTAGAACGGTTTGATAAGATCTCTACTTAATCTCATTAACTCACCACTCTCAATGAGCGGCAAACTAAGTGCCTGACCTATATTATTATTTGCGAGCCCAACGACTGCATTTGCTGCGGTCACGGCAGCTATTATTTTTTCAGGGCCGATAATGATGCCAGTTCTGGTACCTGGAAGCCCAAGTTTTGATAAGCTCAGAGTTAAAATAATGTGTTCATCCAATATTGGATTTGCTTCAGTGTAGATAGCTCCCGGGAATGGGTTCCCATACGCATTATCGATAATTAACGGAATACCTTTAGATCTGGCGATTTTAGAGAGGCGATTAATTTCTTCATCAGTTAGGACATTCCCACTTGGATTAGTTGGTCTGGAAACACAAATAGCTGCGATTTTATCGTCAACTTCAAGTTCATCAAAGTCCACATGATATTTGAAGCCATTTTGTCCCTTCTTCTCAATAACAGCAGGATGGGTTACAAAGATGTCTTGAGTGATTCCCTGATTAGCATACCCAATATATTCTGGAGCCAATGGCAATAATATTTTCTTCTGCTGACCATTTGTGAATTCTCCTGCGAGTATATTAAATAGAAAGAAAAATCCAGTTTGTGCGCCAGAAGTAACGGCAATGTTCTCTGGCTCTAAATTCCATCCGTATTCATTGTTAAGGGTCTTTGCAACTGCTCTTAAAAATTTTGGATTTCCAGATGGTGGATCGTAATTAACTAAGGCCGAATTAAAATCGTTTTTTTCTTCTAAAAGTTCAGCAGTTCGTTTTCTCCAAATAGATTGAACTTCTGGTATTGATGCTGGGTTTCCACCGCCCATCATTCGCATATTAGTTTGTTCATTGAGCGCTGCTCCCAAATCTTTCATGAGGTCCACAATCCCTCCTTTTCGTTCAAGTTTTTCTCCGAAAATGGAGAATTTGAAATCAAAACTCATGGTGCTTTAAAGGATTTTAGAGTCAATGATTGTAGCTTGCATTGATTTTTATATGAATAAAGGGCATGAAAATGTGCAAATTTGTCAAAAATGTGTTAAAATGTTCTTAACTTGTGATTTAAAAATTCACAAATTAATCATTTATGGGTAACGAAAAAAGAACCAGAGCGCGAAAAGCAAGATCAAGAAGAGTAGACAAGAAAGCCATTGAGGAGGGCAGTAAGCGGCGGCGTGAAGGAGCAGCTGCTAGTAAATCTCACGAAGCAGAAGGTACAATATCTGCTGTTTTAGCCGGCACTATGTTTAAGGTGAAATTGTCTAATGGCCATGAGTTATTGGCACATATCTCTGGAAAAATGAGGAAAAGATTTATCAGGCTAGTCGTTGGAGACAGGGTAAAGCTTGAAGTTTCTCCTTACGATATAGACAAGGCACGTATTACTTATCGCTTAGGATAAGCTCACAAATTTCAATGTGGATTAGTTTACAGATTTAATTCTGTATATTCAGCTTAATTTTTCTTTCAGCTTATCTTGCCAGTTTTATCAGTTTCGCCTAGCCTCATTGGATGGCCAAGCAGGCTCTAGGAAAAGGTTTAGGTGCATTAATTGGAAAAGTTAGTAAGGACAGTTCCAAAGCGGCACCTGTCAGTATGGATCCCGGACCAGGTGATCGGGTAGTCACCGCTGTGCTCACAGATATTGTCCCGAGTCCGCTGCAGCCTAGGAAGCATTTTAGTGACGAATCACTTGATGAGCTAGTTGAATCCATTAGGGAGCATGGAGTCATTCAACCTCTAATTGTTCGAAAAGTTAAAAGTAAGCTTGAGCTTATTGCCGGGGAAAGGCGGTGGAGGGCATGCCAGAAATTAGAGGTAGAATCGGTCCCTGTTATTTTCCGTGAAGCCAGTGACAGAGACGTTCTTGAAATGGCGCTCATTGAGAATCTGCAGCGTGAAGATTTGAATCCTGTCGAGGAGGCCCAGGCCTATACCCGACTAGCGAAGGACTTTGGAATGACTCAAGAAGAGATTGCAACAAGAGTTGGCAAAAACCGCGCGACAGTTGCAAATGCTATGCGGCTACTTGACCTTTCGAGTGAGGTTCAAAAATATTTAGTGGCAGGCCACATAAGTATTGGTCATGCCAAGGTCATTCTTGGGGTTAAACTTAAAAATGATCAGACAGTTCTTGCGGACCAGATCATTAAAGGCGGAATGACTGTAAGGTCCGCGGAAAAGCTGATCAGTGATCATTTGAATCCTGATAATAAAAAAACAGGAAGTACAAGAAACAAGGCACAAGGACAGTTATCAGCTGCTCTATCCAAGGTTCAGCAACGTCTAAGAGATAGACTGTCCACTCAAGTGCAAATTCATCAGGGTTCGAAGAAGGGTAAGATTGAAATCGAATATTACAGCAACGAGGATCTTCAGAGGATACTTGAGCTGATCGGTGCGACCGATGCAGATTAGTTATAAGAGAATCCTTACTCTTATTTCTTTTGCTGTTTTTTTTAGTATAACAGTTATTTTCTTGCAGGGATGCAAGCCAAATAAGAGTCAATTTTCTGGCACTAATGCCTATCAACATGTGGAATCGTTGGTGGATTTTGGTCCTCGAATTCCTGGTTCTCAAGCCATAGAAAATGCACGTCTGTACATAGAGAGAAAGTTACAAGAATTTGGATGGGTGACGGTCCGTCAATCATTCAATGATGATACTCCTAATGGATCCATAGAATTTATTAACCTTAGGGCCCGGTTTCCAATGATTCCTGATGATGGTATTGAGTGGAAGGATGGGGGGAATATAATTTTATTATGTTCACACTACGATACCAAAATATTGAAAGGCATTGAATTTATCGGAGCCAATGATGGGGGGTCAAGTACAGGAGTATTGCTGGAATTGGCTAGAGTTTTTTCCAATTCTACAGAAATGGCAAGGAGAGTTGAGTTGGTGTTTTTCGATGGTGAAGAAGCGATAGTGGATTTCACCCCCACTGATGGTCTTTATGGTAGCCGTTATTATGCAAAATTTTGGAGAAGTGCTCCAATTGATAAGAAGCCAGAAGCAGCATATGTTCTCGATTTAGTTGGTGATAAGAGTATGCGTATTGATCCACCATATGATTCGCCTTCTAACCTACTCTCAGAATTATACACAGCAGCTAACAATTTGGGTCATAGATCCCTATTTGGGATTTATCCTACCCCAATAACTGATGACCATGTTCCGCTTAATGCAGCGGGCATTCCGGCCTTAAATATTATTGATTCGCATTATATTAGCAAAGGCAAGTGGCATACTGCTGGGGACAATTTGAATTCAATTTCAGAGGAAAATATGGATATTATTGGAGAAGTGGTGGAAGAACTAATGAAAATAAAACTTAACTGATAGGATATTTCTGTTCGATCTCATAGAGATAAAAATTATTCTTATAGTTAGTTAAATTTAAATCATTTTTGTATATAACAATATAATTTCAGTTATTTAATTATTCTAAATAAATTATTTTATTAAATAAATTATTTTATTATTGATAATATTAGATATATTATTCACTTTCATATAGTTAAGAATTCATATATGAGGCGGCACATCATAATTAAAATAAAATATACCCCTGAAAAAAATGGTTAGTAGAGCACAAAAAATAAAAACTCTCGAAGAAAGAATTAATGCACTTAAGCGTGAGGCCACTACCGAGTTAAAAAAAACTATTAAACAGAAGGAAAGAGAAATACAAAAATTAGGCCAAGAGTATGTCCAGACCTTTAATGACGATTTTGTATTCAAAGTCAGTGTCAGAAAGAATGATAAAAAAAATCTCACAAAAAAAATAACTGGAAGGCAGAGACTCACTAAACAAGACAAGATAAAATTACAAGATCAGATAACCAAATACCTGTCACGTACACCCCGGAGTATTTCTGAAATCTGTGAAAAGGTTGGCAGGCCTGTGAATCAAGTGAGAAATGTTCTGAGGAATATCAAACGATTAAAGAAGCAGGGAGCAAAGAGAAATACGACTTACGTTATAAAATAAGGCCAATCTTCAATAATTTATGCTTCTATTGTTTTACCCGCATAGAATTATAAAAACTGATCATTTAAAGATAAAACAATAAAACTTTATCTTGCGAATAAATTCTCTTTTGGTAGTTTTCCCGCTACTTTTAAGTAGATCTGCTTTATTGATCTCTTAATTAGCGCCCGTAGCTCAACTGGATAGAGTGCCTGACTACGGATCAGGAGGTTAGGGGTTCGACTCCTCTCGGGCGCGCTTCTTTTTTTCCCTGCTATTACAGACTGAAGCTATTCTTTGATTAAAATTCATGCACGTTTTGTGTCTTCAGATGAAGAATTTTAAATCACTTCGCATCACTAATATTTAGTCTGATTTTTAACCGCTTGAGAATTCAAAATAGTTTACAGCTATATCATACA
The DNA here is from genome assembly GCA_002708885.1 of Verrucomicrobiales bacterium. GTDB lineage: Bacteria > Verrucomicrobiota > Verrucomicrobiia > Verrucomicrobiales > DEV007 > EC70. The sequence continues at coordinate 88,618 of PAPL01000002.1, forward strand.
GAAAATCGTCGAAAACTGGTTTCTTGCTAAACCATTAATCATAGTGATATATCTCTTTATTTGATAGCTAGTTACTTGAATCTTATAACTAAAAATTCCAACTCAATAGTATCAGAAATTAGTATCTTGATTTCTTAATTTCGTTGTTAATTAATTTT
>PAPL01000003.1 GCA_002708885.1 Verrucomicrobiales bacterium
GCCGATCAGTTCATCATCACCCTCGCCACCGAACAGCCTGTCACCGCCCTCGCTGCCATAGATCTCGTCATCCCCGGTACCACCATCAACTTCAGGACCCGTTAAACCCTCACCCGTGACCGTCGTCACGCCATCAATATGACCAACAACACTGGTCTCCTGGCTCAGCGTCAGTGTCATCGCCAGATTATCGACAACCGCACCCGTCTCGCCATTCACGGCATCTACCGTGACGCTAAAGGCTGCACCATCAACCGGTGCCGTCAGCAGGATCTCGTTAACGTCAGTACCCGCCGACGCCACAACCAGGGTACCGGCCTGATAGTTGACCGCATCCACCAGACCCTGCCGGACGTCCGCTACCGTCTGACCCGCCTGCGCCGTATAGGTGACAACCTCTTCATTGACCGTGATCTCATAAATGTCACCCGCCTCGATCGCACCAAACAGCCGCACCAGTTCCTGTGTAGAACCAGATGCCTCTTCAACTTCTACTGAGGAAGCAAACTTCATTGGCTGTCCGTCAGGACCGAACCGGCGGGCGTAAATACCCGTCGCCGAACCATCCTGATTGTTCGAGTTCCATGTCAACACAAAGCCACCACCCGGCGTTGCAACCACCGACGGGTTCGTCTGATCCGACGCGGTAAAGATATTGGCCTGCGTCTCAGGACCAACAGCCTGACCCGCCGCATCGTAAACCTGGGTGAAGATGCCCCAGCCAGATTCATCCTGACCATTGCTCTCCCAGGCCACCACGAAGCCGCCACCGTCAAGGGATGTCACCGACGGATCATATTGCTCCGAACCCACATAGCTGTTCACCAGGAAGTCATCACCCGTCGCAGTGCCATCCGCATCAAACATCCGGCCACGGATATCCCAGCCGTTACCACCATCATGACCGGAACTGTCACGCCAGGTCACCACAAAGCCGCCATCCTCAAGCGCCGTGATATCAGGCTGCTCCTGCGATGAAGACGTATAGCTGTTGATCCGGAACTCATCACCGATCCCATTGCCGTCTTCATCGTACAACCGGGCGTAGATATCGCTGCTCCTACCATCGTACCAGGTGACCACGACGGTCCCGTCGGCAAGCTCATCCATGGAAGACTGAGACTGACTGCTGCTCACATACTGGTTGACCCGCTCAACCAGACCGACCTTATCCCCCTCAGCGTCGTAGCGCTGCATCCGGATGTCATAGCTGGAACCACCCGAGTAGCCGGAGTGATCCGTCCACGTCACCACAAAGCCACCGTCAGACAGTCCCAGAACCCCAGTTTCGTTCTGCGTATTGCTCGTATAGCTGTTGACCCGGAACTCGGAACCAGACTTTTCCGCACTGGCATCAAAGCGCTGACCACGGATATCCGTACCCGAACCACCTGTATGACCGGAATCATCCTGCCACGTCACCACAAAGCCGCCATCGGCAAGGGCTGCAACATCCGGAACCTGTTGGTTAGAACCTGTATACGTATTAATCAGGAACTCATCACCCGTCGGCTGGCCCTTCTGATCCAGCATACGACCCCGGATATCCCAACTCGAACCACCAGAATGACCAGAGCTATCCGACCACGTCGTCAAGATCCGGCCATCTGCCAGCATCACCGATGCCGGCTGCTCCTGGCTGCCGCTTGTATGACTGTTAACCAGATGTTCGCCGTCAACACCACCTTCAACCGCCGTCAGAACTATCTCTTCCGCCGTCGAACCACCCTGTGCCGTCACGACACCGCTCAATCTCTCATCCGAGCTGATCGCGCCCAACAGACCCGAGCGAACATCCGCAATCGTGTCCCCGGACTGAACGTTATAGCTCACACTCTCGTCACCAACCCGCAGCGTGTAGACATCGCCAACGTCGCCATCCAGCATGATCGTCTGAACCTGACGAACCGGATTGGCTCCCTCAACAACTACCAGGTCATCACCGCCCGCCGTATCTGCAACTTCAATATTGCGCAGGATCACGTCATCTGCCGCATCACTCAGGGTCAGGCTGTCGACACCATCACCCAGATCAACCGTCAGGTTACCGGTAACATCTCCAAGGGTAACTGCGTCACCCTCTTCACTACCCGTTACAAGAGTTACAGTTCCCTTGCTGCCATCCGCCTCAAAGCGCTGGCTGTAGATGCCATTGCTCGAACCATCCTGGTCACTGGACTGCCACGTCACCACAAAACTGCCGTCATCAATGGCCGTGACCGCAGGATAGTCCTGGGTCGAGTTCACATAGGTGTTTACCAGGAACTCATCACCTATCGCGGCACCATCCGCACCATAGATCTGACCACGCACATCCGTGCCAGAGCCATCACCATGACCGGAACTGTCACGCCAGGTCACAACAAAGCCGCCACTGTTCAAGCCCGTATCCGGATCAATCAGACCCGTCACACTTGGATAAGACTGCTGCGAACTCGTGTAGGTGTTGACAAGGAACTCGCTGCCCGCCGCCGTCGTCGTAACTGCACCGTCACCCCCAATCTGGGTCTCAAAAATACGTCCATAAACATCGTCGCGGCTGCCGTCATCATCAAACCACGTCACCACGAACCGGCCTCCACCCAGTGACGTTACCGAAGAATACTCCTGATCATGGGACGTATTCTCGTTAACCTGGAACTCGTCACCTATAGCTTCGCCATTCCCGTCATAGCGCTGACCGTAAATGCCGTAGCGATTACCGTCCTGGTTATAACTTGACCACGTCACCACAAAACTGCCGTCATCAAGCGCCGTAACATCCGGCTCATGCTGGGTGTCAGATGTCCTCGTATTAATCCGGAACTCATCACCAAGCATCGTACCGTCTACGTCATAGCGCTGACCACGAACATCCCAGCCCGAACCACCGGAATGACCGGAGTTATCACGCCAGGTGATCACAAAACCACCATCTTCAAAGCTTGTGACAGAAGGCCATGACTGCTCGCTCGACGTATACGTATTAACCCGGAACTCACCACCCAAAGGCTGGCCAAAGTCATCATAACGCTGGGCAGAGATACCCCAGTTACCATCACCCGGAGTACTATAGCTCGACCACGCAACCACAAAGCCACCATCCGGACCCTGGAGACCAGAAACATCAGAGTGATTCTGATAATGATATGTGTTGGCATTCACCTGGAATTCAGAACCAATCGGCTGGTTCATGGAACCATACATCTGACCAAAGATATCCTCAGACCAGCCATCTCCAGCCTGACCCTGAGATGACCACGTCACTACATAACGACCACCACNCAGACCCGCCGCCGAGGGATACGTCTGGGAACCCGACGTATACGTATTCACCAAATCTTCCGAGNGTGTGGCAGGGACCGTCTCGATAANCTGATCGTTTACCGTGATTGCAAATGGTTGACTGAATGTTAGCCCTGCGGCATCCGTTGCCGTCACTTCAATCGTCGCCGACGTCTCGGTTTCATAATCAAGGGCAACACCGGATTTAAGTTTTAGATCCGCACCAACAATTTCAAATCGATCATCGCTAACTGTAAATGTGTGACTGTCTTCGATATCAGCATCTNTAACACTCAACGAACCGATAACGGCTCCGGCTTCGTTTTCCGTAACAGANCTGGCGTCTATGGCAATTGCCGTTGGTGCACTGTTTGTTGGCTCCGGCGGAGGTGCAGGATNATCTGCCAGATCATCAGTAACGGTCACGGTTACTGGCTGGGTTGTACTCGCACCATACGTATCGGTCGCCGTAATGTTAACACGCACCACTGGCTCTGTTTCAAAATCAAGCGTTTGGCCCGCCATAAGCTTGAGATCGCCATTGGCATCGATTTCAAAGCGGTTATCGTCAACTGTGACGGTATCAACATTAGTGTCCTCAATATTGAGATAACCTATAACGGCGCCGTCTGCATTCTCAGCCACACTTGCCGAGGAGAGCGTAATAGATTGGGGCGGGATATTGGCCTGCGCCTCGGTCAGGGCACCTGTTACAAAACTCTCCCTTGTGAGGGTTCCGGTCACGCCGGTTACGTCAATCTCAAGATCAACAAAACCATCTCCATCAACGTCCACTTTGATGACNGACAAATCAGCCTCTGAGGTCTCATCCATTACCGCAGATGGCGTACCGTCATTTAACAGATCCTCAACGTTACCAGTGGTTATGAATATCATATCACCTGAAATCAGGGCGGAGAGATCGATCACGTCCTCCCCTGCAGTAAAGCCGAAAACAACATCTCGTGCTTCAACCGAGCTATCAGATGTCGCCGTGTAGACAATACGATCCTGGCCTTCACCNCCGAAGATATTATCTGCACCGATGCCGCCGATGAAGATGTCATTTCCGGCTCCGCCGTAGAGGGTATCATTACCTTCGCCGCCGATGAGGGTATCGTCTGCGGCACTGCCGTAGAGAGTGTCGTCGCCGTCACCGCCATCAAGGGTGGCACCAACCACATCATCACTGGCATACAGCTGGCTTATGGTTGCAGCATTGTCGTCGGTACCGCTGATGGCGACATTCTGTGAAGTATCACCGGCCTGGAAGCCGACACCGATCTGCGTCGCCCTGAGCGTGATCTCACCATCTGCCGCNCCCGCCGTCGCCGTCGCCGCCGTCAGTGAAGCCATTTGACCCAGGAGGGCGTCGCGAACATCACTGATGTCCTCACCTGCAATAACCATGTGACTGTAAGTCGTGGCACCTACCGTCACGGCATAAACATCTCCCGCTTCCGGTGTTCCCTCGACAGTGAGCAGGCTCNCCTGGCGGGCATCCGCTTCAGGCTGGCTTATTGTCTGAACCGTACCGCTGTTGTCATCATGGATGCCGGCATTAGCGGCAATGATCGCGGTTGTCAGGGCCATACCGGCAGTGACACCGGTGAGAACAATCGAGGCACTTGTCGTGGCACTCTGTGCACTCACCAGACTGTTCATCTTGGCGTCCGCATTAATGGCACCAACCAGGCCAGCCCGCACTGACAACAGGGTATCACCTGTCTGTGCCGTGTAACTCACCGTCTCTCCATTAACCGTAATGGCGTAACTGTCACCAACATCCACATCACCCAGAAGCTCAACAACGTCGACCTGGTGAACATCGACAGTCGCNCCGCTGATGGTCTCGACGCTGACCACACTGTCGGTCAGGCCTTCGGTTACGTTGGTAGCGCTTACGGANATATCGTAGTGCTCGGTCGAGCCATTGGCATCATAACGCTGGGCNTAGATGCCGCGAACGCTGCCATCCTCACCGTAGGACTGCCAGGAGATGGTGAAGCCACCGTCAGCCATCCCCATTACAGACGGACTAGACTGATCAAAGCTGGCCTCGTCATTGNCCCGGAACTCATTGCCAACCGCATTACCCTGGGCATCGAAGCGCTGGGCACGGATATCCCAGCCCGCGCCACCGTCGGCACCGGAGTTATCCTCCCACGTCACGACAAAGCCACCATCTGCCAAGGCTGTAATGTCGGGATTCTGCTGTGTGCTCGACGTGGTCGTATTGACCCGGATCTCGCCACCGTCACGGCTGCCGTCTGCATTGAAGCGCTGGGCATAGATGTCAGAGCGACTGCTGTCGTACCATGTCACGACAAAGTCTCCGCCCGCCAGCGTCGTCATGGACGGATAATATTGTGTTCCAGAGACATAATCCGCATTGATCAGGAAGTCATCCCCGACTGCATTGCACTGGGCGTCGAAGCGCTGACCACGGATATCCCAGCCACNACCNCCNTCCCCATGGTTGTAATTATCCTGCCATGTCACCACGAAGCCACCATCATCAAGCGCCGTAATATCGGGATATGATTGACTGCTTCCCGTATCGCTATTGACCCGGAAGTTCTCGCCAACAACGGCACCGGAACTGTCAAAGCGTTGTGCATAGACGTCATTTTGAGCCTCATCCCACCACGTGACAATCACGTCACCGTTGGAAAGCTCGGTCACTGCAGGCCTCTCCTGGTCAGTCCAGTTATAGTCATTGATCACGCTGTGCTCACCGCCAACAGGAGCTCCGTCTGCACCGAAGAACTGCATGCTNACGTCAAACCACATGCCGCCGTTATTATTTTCATAATCCGACCAGGCCACCACGAAGCCACCATTGGAGAGAGCCGTAACGTCGGGATGCTCCTGCTGANTGCCGGTATGCGTATTGACCCGGAACTCATCTCCCCGGGCGGTGCCGTCTGCATCAAAGCGCTGGGCGTAAATACCCCAGTTCGAGCCATCCTGATTATAGGACTGCCACGTCATGACATAGCCGCCATCCGCAAGCNCNGTCATTTCGACATTGGCCTTGTCGTATTGCCCACCACCACTGATCAGAACCGGCGCCACATCACCCGTCCGGTTGGACCGGAGAACAACATCAGCCTCCGTCTCACCCGCACTTGCCGTCAACAGGGTGGATGCCTCTGCATGATCATTCACAGCCGCAACCAGGCCTGCCTGTACGTCTGCAAGNGTCGTATCCGTTGCCGTTACCCGGTAACTCACATCGATGTCGTCCACTGTGACCGTGTAGACATCACCCGCCTCAACCGTACCCGACAGTGTCACCACATCCGTCCGATGGGCCGTACTGGCGCCACTGACCATTGCCGTGTCATCACCACCACCAAGATCCACCATCTCCGTATTACGGACCGTGATCTTGTCGTCGCCGTCACCGAACGTCGCCGTGTCGATACCGTCACCGAGATCCACCACGATGTCTGACTGGGCCGCATCAAAGGCCAGGTTGTCGTCACCCGTACCCCCGATCAATGCAATCTGATCACTGCTGATCCGCTTGGCGTAAACGCCCCAGCTCGAACCATCCTGGATATTAGAATGCCATGACACCAGCAGGCTGCCGTCGGCAAGAAGTGTTATACTTGGCGCCTGCTGGTCCTGATATGTGTTGTCGTTGACGCGGAACTCGGCACCCACTGCATCACCAGCAGTGTCGTAGCGCTGACCGTAAATACCGTATTGAGAGCCATCCTGGTTATAACTCGACCAAGTCACCACAAAGCCGCCATCCGGAAGGGCCACGAGATCCGGCTGATACTGGGTCGAGCTCGTGTACGTGTTGACCCGGAACTCGGTGCCNTCAACGCTGCCGTCCGCATTAAGACGCTGGGCGTAAACATCACCGCGGTTCTCGTCATACCAGGTAACAACCAGATCCCCATCCGCGAGCTCAACCACCTTCGGATTATACTGATGACCGGACGTGTACTGGGTATTGACGTGGAACTCACTGCCGTTGGTCGTGCCATCCGCATGATAGCGCTGGCCATAAACACCGTAGGTCGAACTGTAATCCTGATAACGGGACTGCCACGTCACCACAAAGCCACCATCTGACGTCGCCGTAATATCCGGCTCAGACTGTACATTATTGGTGTAGGTGTTGACCCGGAACCTGTCGCCATCAAGGCTGCCGTCCGTATTCACACGCTGGGCATAGATGTCATCGCCCTGGCCATCGTCATACCACGCCACCATCAGATCACCGCCATCAAGTTCAGCCACTGACGGAGAATACTGATAACCGGACGTGTACTGGGCATTGACCAGGAACTCCGCACCCATGGTGCTACCATCACTGTCAAAACGCTGACCGCGGATATCGTAGACCGAACCACCTGAGTGACCGGAATCATCTCGCCACGTGACTACAAAGCCACCGTCAGACGTCGCCGTGATACTCGGATCAACCTGACTGCTCGACGTATACGTATTGACCCGTAACTCTTCGCCCACTGGGTTATTGACCATATCATAGCGCTGCGCCCGGANATCCCAGCCCGAGCCGCCGNCATGACCGGAGCTATCCTGCCACGTCACGACATAACCGCCATCAGCCAGTGCCGTCACACTCGAACTACTCTGATCCNATGACGTGTAGGTATTGACCAGGAACTCGTCNCCACTGGCCACCGACAGGGTCACTTCACTGCCGTCAGCAAAGCGCAGCGTCTCGATGTTGGCAATGCTATCCGTACCATCGTCACCATCGGCNGCATTGGTATCCGTNACCGTGCCCGTCGCCACATCAATCCGGTAATCGGACATCCGGCCCTCAAACCGGGCAACGTCGTCGCCGTCGCCACCATCCAGAATATCATTCCCGGCACCACCCGTGAGTACATTATCACCGGCATTACCCGTAATCTGGTTGTTTTCGTCATTGCCGATGCCGACAACCGCACCATCCTGCAGCGTCAGGTTCTCAACATTATCGCTCAGGGTGTAGGTCTCGGCATCACTCAGTACCGTATCGATACCTTCACCCTCTGCCTCGACAACCTGATCAGCTTCATCATTCACTTCATAGGTGTCATTACCAGTACCGCCAGCCAGCGTATCAGCACCGTCACCGCTTGCCATCACATCATTACCGGCACCGCCATCCACATGGGCTNCGGTTTCACCCTCGATACGGATGACGTCATCACCGCCACCCAGACTTATATCTTCAACATTCGTTACCCTGATGTGATCATCGCCGTCGCCTAGCGTCAGCGTATCCGTACCACCACCCAGATCCACCAGTATCTCCCGCTGGGCTGCATCAAAGGCCAGGTCATTATCCNGATCGTCACCCGTGAGACGAACTGTCGCAAGCGCAACCCCGTCCGCATTAAAGCGCTGCGTGAACACACCCCAATCCGAGCCATCCTGATACTGTGAATGCCACGTCACCACAAAGCCACCACCCGGCAGACCCGTTACATCCGGGCGCTGCTGGCTCATTTCTGTGAAGCTGTTGACCTCGAACTCGTCACCGACNGCANCACCAGAGANATCAAAGCGCTGGCCGAAGACGCCATATTCGGAGCTGTCCTGATTATAGGACGACNACGTNACAACGAAGCCACCACCCTCGAGGGTTGCCACGCTGGGCTCATACTGCGTCGATGACGTGTAGGTATTGACCCGGAACTCGCCAGCTACAGGANCAGTGGTCANATTTCCGTCGTCATCCGTCACCGTCTCATAAAGACGGCCATAAACATCACTGCGGCTCTCGTCGTACCACGTCACCACAAACCGGCCATCACCCAGCGACGTCGCCGACGGATGTTCCTGATCATGGGACGTATACTCATTGATCTGGAACTCATTGCCCATGGCGTCGCCATTNACATCATAGCGCTGACCNTAAANGCCGTAGCGATTACCATCCTGATTGTAGGAATGCCATGTGACGACGAAGCCATCNTCNTCCANTACAGCCACCGAAGGCTCAGCCTGATGATGATAGGTCGTCGTATTGACCAGGAACTCATCACCGACCGGGGCGGCACTGCCGTCATAGCGCTGACCGTAGATACCCCAGTTTGAACCATCCTGGCTATTGGAGTGCCAGGTAATAACGAAGCCACCGTCTGACATCGCACCAATGGACGGCTCACGCTGCTCGTTGGACGTATAGGTATTGACCCGGAACTCGTCACCAACGGTGTTGCTGTCTGCATCAAACACCTGGGCACGGACATCCCAGCTCGAACCACCGGAATGACCGGAACTGTCACGCCATGCCACCACGAAGCCGCCATCCGNAAGCGCCATGATATCGGACAAAGACTGATCCGAAGACGTGTAACTATTGATCCGGAACTCATCTCCAACCGTGGAACCCATAGCGTCAAAGCGCTGGCCGTAGATGCCGTAGCTCGAGCCATCCTGGCTGTTGGAACTCCACGTCACCACNTAGGTGCCATCGGTAAGTGTCGTCGTCGTCGGGTAATACTGAGTGGAGTTGGTATGGCTGTTAACCTGGATCTCGCCGTCTTCATCNCTCGAGATCGTCATGCGACCATCCGTAAAGGAGAGAACCTCTACGCCNGTNATGACATCCCTGCCGTCATCACCGTCCGTCGCCTTCAGATCCGTCAGGATAACCCGCTCACCATCCGTTTCAATCCGGTAATCGGCCATTGATCCGGATACCAGCAGCATGTCATCGCCGTCACCGCCATCAATGGTATCGTCGCCTGTACCGCCACTGATCTGATCATCACCCCGGCCAGCGTCAATGGTATCCGCACCGGCACCACCAAACAGGATATCGTCGCCGCTCTCACCCGTCAGGGTATCGGCGCCTTCGCCACCATACAGACTGTTGTCCGCATCATTACCCATAAGGACGTCATCACCGGCCTCACCAAATACCGAGATGCCATCGTCACCCGTGAGCGTTACCGTATCGGCACCGCCGCCGGCGTAGACACTCTCCGCATCAGCAACGAAGAAGAGATCATCCGTTGTATTATCAAGTGTCAGCGTATCCGTGCCGTCACCCAGNTCAACCGTCACATAATCGCTGATACTCGTCAGCGTAATCGCATCATCACCATCACCACCCCCAAGGGTATAGACAGAGCTCGGCGTGCCATCCGCATCAAAGCGCTGGGCATAAATCCCGTANGTCGAACTGTAGTCCTGATAACGGGACTGCCAGCTGATGACGAAGCCGCCACCATCCTGCGCCNCAACCGACGGCCATGTCTGGTCATGGGACGTGTGGGTGTTGGCCCGGAACTCATTGCCCACCTTCGAACCGGCGGCATCAAAGACCTGGCCGTAGATACCCCAATCCGAGCCATCCTGGTAACGGGAATGCCAGGTAATCACATATCCGCCATCCTCAAGCGCCGTCACTTCCGCATCACGCTGCTCGTTGGACGTATAGGTATTGACCAGGAACTCGCCACCAACCGGATTGGCATCCACATCGAAGCGCTGGGCACGCACATCCCAGCTCGAACCGCCGGAATGACCGGAACTGTCTCTCCACGTCACCACATAGCCGCCGTCAGAAAGTGTCGCAACCTCGGGGTTACTCTGATCCGAGGAGGTATACGTATTGACCCGGAACTCATCATCAACAGCCTGCAGGCTGGAGCTGCCATCTTCATCCGTCACCCAGTCATAGCGCTGACCGTAGATACCCCAGCTCGAACCATCCTGACCGCTGGACTGCCATGTGGCTATAAAGCCGCCGTCATCAAAGCCTGCAACCGAGACATCCTCCTGGGTGCTATTTGTATAGGTATTGACCTGGAACTCATCATCCGCCTTCGCACCTGCAGCATCAAAGCGCTGGCCGAAGACACCGTACCCACTACCATCCGTGCCGTTATGATCTTCCCACGTGATCACAAAACCGCCATCCGCCAGGGCGCTCACATCCGGCTGATACTGGGTGTTGCTCACCGTAGTATTTACCAGGAACTCATCACCCACCATCGCGTGGTTGGCATCGAAGCGCTGACCACGGACATCCCAGCCGTTGCCGCCGTCATGACCGGAGCTGTCTGACCAGGTCACCACATATCCGCCGTCGGCAAGCGCCGTGACTTCAGGATCCTGCTGCGTCGAGGACGTGTAGCTGTTGACCCGGAACTCTCCGCCAATGGCCTCACCAATAAAGTTATAGGACTGGGCGTAGATATCGCCACGGGCCTCGTCATACCAGGCAATGACAAAGTCACCGCCGTCCAGGCTCGCAACCGACGGATAATGCTGATCACCCGACGTGTACTGGGTATTGACGAGGAACTCGCCCGTCTCCGCCACGGTCACCGTCAGTTCCGTACCATCACCAAAGTGNATCGCCTCAACACCGTAGAACGTATCCGTTCCCTCGTCACCATCCGCCAGATTGACATCCGTCACCACACCATCCGTCAGTGACCGGTTCCGGTAATCAATGACATAATCCTGAGCACTACCCGCAAGCTCGAGAATGTCACTACCAAGACCACCGTGAATGATGTCGTCACCGCCGCCNCCAGCGATAATATTATCCATCGCGTTGGCGAAGATCTCATTGTNGATGGCGTTGCCCACTGCTGTCAGCGAGTTNAGACCNGTCATGTAAAGCGTCTCNACATTCGCCGTCAGGGTCGTATCCGCAATTGAGGAGTAGACCACATCGTCACCGCTCGAGAGCGCCTCGACNACAACGTCGGCAACGTCATCAATNATATAAANGTCGTTGCCCGCACCACCCTCAAGCGTGTCTGCGCCGACACCGCCATCCAGCCAGTCACTGCCATCACCGCCCACAAGCGTATCCGCACCCGCACCACCGGAGACCCGATCTGCACCGTCACCCGCGTCAACATACGCACCCACAAGACCCGATATGGACAGGGCGTCATCACCACCGCCCAACGTTATCGTCTCAACATTGGTAGCACTCACGATGTCCCGCGTGTCACCAAGCGTCACACTATCCTGACCCTCACCTAGATCGAAGTGAACATTCCGCTGACCCGGCGTCATCACCACCGTATCGGCACCCGTACCGCCCGTCAGCGTACCTTCCTGCTCCACATTGCCGTCCGCATCGAAGCGGCGGCTGTAAATACCCTGGCTNGAACCATCCTGTCCGTTGGACGTCCACGTCACCACAAAGCCACCCTCGGCCAGTGCGGCAATATACGGATCNTCCTGNTTTGANGANGTNTANNCATTGACCTGGAACTCTGGGCCGAAGGTNTCCGTCGTCACGTCATAAACACGGGCATAGACACCGTCACTCGAGCCGTCCTGACCGGAGTTGTCCTCCCACACCATCACCACATTACCATCGGCAAGCGTGACAACCTCCGGTTGATACTGACCGCTACNGGTGTAGCTGTTCACCAGAAGCTCTTCACCCACCAGAACCGGTGCTCCGTTGGCATCAATATCACCGGAGTAGCGCTGCATCCGGATGTCATAGCTGTTGCCGCCCGAGTGACCGGAATCATCCCGCCACACGACAATGTAGCCACCGTCATCAAGGGCCGTAACCGAAGGCTCATACTGGGAACTCGACGTATACGTGTTAACCCGGAACTCGTCACCTACCACCGCACCGTCAACGTCATAACGCTGGCCACGGACATCCCAGCCCGAGCCACCCGAATGACCGGAACTATCCTGCCACGTTACGATAAAGCCACCATCCGAGAGCGTCGCCACGTCAGGACTATACTGNTCGTTCCCCGTCCGCGTGCTGATACGGAACTCGCCGCCATCCGGCAAACCACCGTCATCAAANCGTTGGCCACGGACATCCCAGCCCGAGCCACCCGAATGACCGGAGCTGTCCATCCACGTTACGATAAAGCCACCATCCGGCGTCGCGCTTACCGCAGGCTCACGCTGCTCACNTGATGTGTAGGTATTAACCCGGAACTCATCGCCAAGCGTATTGCCACTCGCATCATAGCGCTGGCCACGGACATCCCAGCTCGAACCGCCCGAATGACCGGAACTGTCACGCCAGGTGACCACATAGCCACCATCCGCAAGCGCCGTCACTTCAGGAACACTCTGATCAGAAGAGGTGTAGCTGTTCACCAGGAACTCATCGCCAACCGCACGTCCCGTCACGTCATAGTGCTGTGCATAGATGCCGTAGCTTGAACCATCCTGGCTGTTGGATGCCCACGCTATCACGTGGCTGCCGTCATTAAGACCTGCAACCGAAGACTGATACTGGGTGGAACTGGTGTAGGTATTAACCTGAACATCAACCATGTCACCGGAGGCGAACGTCAACTCCGTCCCATCACCAAAGCTCAGGACCTCGATGGCATGGATCTCATCCATACCACCGTCAAAGGTATCCGTCAGGTTGATATCGGTAACTGTTTCGCCAATCAAATCAATGGCATAGTCACTCGCAAGACCCGCAAAGAAGGCCGTGTCCATACCTTCGCCGCCGAACAGAAGATCATCCCCCGCACCACCGCCAAGGACATCGTCACCCTCGCCGCCGATCAGTTCATCATCACCCTCGCCACCGAACAGCCTGTCACCGCCCTCGCTGCCATAGATCTCGTCATCCCCGGTACCACCATCAACTTCAGGACCCGTTAAACCCTCACCCGTGACCGTCGTCACGCCATCAATATGACCAACAATACTGGTCTCCTGGCTCAGCGTCAGTGTCATCGCCAGATTATCGACAACCGCACCCGTNTCGCCATTCACGGCATCTACCGTGACGCTAAAGGCNGCACCATCAACCGGTGCCGTCAGCAGGATCTCGTTAACGTCAGTACCCGCCGACGCCACAACCAGGGCACCGGCCTGATAGTTGACCGCATCCACCAGACCCTGCCGGACGTCCGCTACCGTCTGACCCGCCTGCGCCGTATAGGTGACAACCTCTTCATTGACCGTGATCTCATAAATGTCACCCGCCTCGATCGCACCAAACAGCCGCACCAGTTCCTGTGTAGAACCAGATGCCTCTTCAACTTCTACTGAGGAAGCAAACTTCATTGGCTGTCCGTCAGGACCGAACCGGCGGGCGTAAATACCCGTCGCCGAACCATCCTGATTGTTCGAGTTCCATGTCAACACAAAGCCACCACCCGGCGTTGCAACCACCGACGGGTTCGTCTGATCCGACGCGGTAAAGATATTGGCCTGCGTCTCAGGACCAACAGCCTGACCCGCCGCATCGTAAACCTGGGTGAAGATGCCCCAGCCAGATTCATCCTGACCATTGCTCTCCCAGGCCACCACGAAGCCGCCACCGTCAAGGGATGTCACCGACGGATCATATTGCTCCGAACCCACATAGCTGTTCACCAGGAAGTCATCACCCGTCGCAGTGCCATCCGCATCAAACATCCGGCCACGGATATCCCAGCCGTTACCACCATCATGACCGGAACTGTCACGCCAGGTCACCACAAAGCCGCCATCCTCAAGCGCCGTGATATCAGGCTGCTCCTGCGATGAAGACGTATAGCTGTTGATCCGGAACTCATCACCGATCCCATTGCCGTCTTCATCGTACAACCGGGCGTAGATATCGCTGCTCCTACCATCGTACCAGGTGACCACGACGGTCCCGTCGGCAAGCTCATCCATGGAAGACTGAGACTGACTGCTGCTCACATACTGGTTGACCCGCTCAACCAGACCGACCTTATCCCCCTCAGCGTCGTAGCGCTGCATCCGGATGTCATAGCTGGAACCACCCGAGTAGCCGGAGTGATCCGTCCACGTCACCACAAAGCCACCGTCAGACAGTCCCAGAACCCCAGTTTCGTTCTGCGTATTGCTCGTATAGCTGTTGACCCGGAACTCGGAACCAGACTTTTCCGCACTGGCATCAAAGCGCTGACCACGGATATCCGTACCCGAACCACCTGTATGACCGGAATCATCCTGCCACGTCACCACAAAGCCGCCATCGGCAAGGGCTGCAACATCCGGAACCTGTTGGTTAGAACCTGTATACGTATTCATCAGGAACTCATCACCCGTCGGTTGGCCCTTCTGATCCAGCATACGACCCCGGATATCCCAACTCGAACCACCAGAATGACCAGAGCTATCCGACCACGTCGTCAAGATCCGGCCATCTGCCAGCATCACCGATGCCGGCTGCTCCTGGCTGCCGCTTGTATGACTGTTAACCAGATGTTCGCCGTCAACACCGCCTTCAACCGCCGTCAGAACTATCTCTTCCGCCGTCGAACCACCCTGTGCCGTCACAATACCACTCAATGCCTCATCCGAGCTGATCGCACCCAACAGACCCGAGCGAACATCCGCAATCGTGTCCCCGGACTGAACGTTATAGCTCACACTCTCGTCACCAAC
>PAPL01000004.1:0-7277 GCA_002708885.1 Verrucomicrobiales bacterium
AAATCATGCATCATTCTTTTTGCATGGGGAGGAATGAGCCATCTTGAAACTTGGGATCCTAAGCCCGATGGCCCAAGTGAAATGAGGGGAACATTTAAAACTATCCCCACCGCAACGCCAGGGACTCACATCGGTGAGCACATGCCATTCCTGGCCAAACAGACAGAGCGGCTCGCAATAGTTCGCTCAATGCACCATGGAAGCTCTGCTCACGGCAAGGCCATGTACTGGAACTTTACTGGGCATAAACCGCCGCAATCAGATACGGCTGCAAATTTACCCCCCTCTTCAAATGACTGGCCCTCTCTATTGTCGGTCATTTCCAAATTCAAGGTCGCGCCGCCGGGCTTACCTTCAGCCATTAGACTCCCCTATCCTCTCGTCGATAATGGGACACTCCAGGCAGGTGAGTATGGGGGATGGCTAGGATCGAGCTATAATCCGATCGTCATTAGAACACCAAATGGCAAAGAGTTTGGTGGTGTGTCGCGTGATTTAGGGGCATCAAGAATTAACCCCAAAGAAGCCATTGACCGTCAGAAACTAGGCTCCAGGCTCGGCCTATTGAGCCGTCTGGACCAATTCTCCGGAGCAGGAAACGCGATAAATGATATGCAACACTTCCAGAGCCTAGCAACTGACATGCTGATGAGCCCGACTGTGCGTGAAGCATTCGATCTTGATCTGGAACCTGAATCTGTAAGATCTAAATTCGGTGAACATATCTGCGGCCAAAGCATGTTACTTGCGAGACGATTAGTTGAAGCAGATGTCCCTATAGTTACAGTTGCCTGCTCTGCCGGAGACTTGAACGGATCAAAGGGCGATCACTGGGACACTCATGCCGATAACTTTAACCGGCTAAAAAACACGATGCTCCCTGCATTTGACAGGCCGGCCGCAGCATTACTTGATGATCTAAGCGAAAGAGGCATGCTAGATGACACATTAGTCGTGTTCCTTACTGAATTTGGAAGGACCCCCAAAATAAACGGCAATGCCGGGCGCGATCATTACCCCAGTTGCTATTCCATTGCACTTGCCGGTGCCGGCATTCGAGGGGGGCAGGTTTACGGCAAATCGGACAAGTCAGGTTCCGAGCCTGCAGAAAATGCATGCGGCCCTGCGGATCTTCACGCAACGATCTTTGAAGCTTTCGGTATTCATCATAAAACAACAATCACCGATCGTCTGGGCCGCCCGTTCCCTATCAGTGATGGGAAACCTCTTCCTCTTACCTGACTGTAATAAGAGTCTCATAATAAGCACCATTAGTTGCTGCGCGAGCCCGGCCCGAGACCTCATGACTTGGGGGGAAATAAAAAGGATGCCCTGCCACCCAATAAATAATTATCAAGCAAAAGGGCATCTAACAGTGGGGCTATAAATTAAATTAAACGACTAATATTAATCAAAAATGAATAACCCAAGAAAATTCATCAAAAAATCGTTTATCTTAATTTGGCAAACCTATTGAGGGATTGCCCGTAAAGTAAAATAGGCTCTTAAATTACTCTTCACTGGCAGGCCTGCAAAAATCTTCTGGGTTTCTTTAAATTGAATGTGGTAAATCCGGTCAATCCAACGAGAAGAATCCTCAAATTCCTTTAAGGATAATTGAATAGACTTCCTGTCCGGAGCAACAAAAACCTCCTCAATTTTATCTTCGCGTTTATCATGCTCAGGAGAACCATAGCGGCCAGTGTTTGTATAAAACCAAGACTCGATCTTCACAAAACTCATCAATACATCAAGACTCAAGTCCTTGGAAATCGGTTGCGTTAGATTTACTCTAAATCCGTTCTGTGAAGCATTTACACTATAAATATCTGATGCGATTGTTTTCTTATCATAGATTATTCTCTGCAAACTCCCTTGCTGACCTCCGAAGGCTCCCCAGCCACGACCGGTCTGACCAATGAGCAAACTGCCGTCAGGCAAAAATACAGGTCGCATGACCCCGGAGGCAAAAAATCTCGCAAAGGGAACGACGCAGCCCTGGTCGACTCCATTGACTCTTTCTGTAACTACCCGAAACAAATTAGACATTGTCTGATCACCGATGAACATCTGATCTCCAAAAGGTCCGAACTTACCGCCCGTAGTGTCCCAAGTCGGATGCCCGGGAGAGTTGGCCACTTTTCCATGAGGGAGCCACACTGCTCCTTTGCGAATTTTATCTTTCCATTTATCAAACTTCAGTTCCGGTGAATCTGGTTTCATTTTACCGGGAAGCGTAACGAGACCTGATAAATGGCCATAGAACTTGCCCTGCTCAAGTGGGACCACCTTCGAAGAGCCAACATATTCGCCCTGATTTTCAGCGTACCAGAGCCGGCCCTGTGGATCTACCCCGATCCCTGCGGGGCTTCTCAAACCATAAGCATATGGTATGAACTCACCCGAAGCGGTCACTTTGCATGCCCATCCACGATAGCCTCCCATCGAACCCATGTAGGGTCCTCCGGCCCTCCATGAAGTGCGCTCATTGCCTCCGTGAGATAAATTCAGGGTGAAATAGTAGTTCCCATCATTGTCTCGAGCAGGGCCATGGGCATACTCGTGATAATTTGCGTGGAACCCATAATCGTCACAGACAGTCTCAAATCGATCCGCTCGTCCGTCTCCATTTGTGTCACTGATCCGTGTAAGCTCCGGCTTCTGCATCACCACAAATTTATCTCCTTTCTCATCTTCGATTGAGACTCCAAGAACTTCATAAGTGCCTTCCGCAAATAATGCCCACTTCCCGTCACGAATGCGCCAAATGCCTGCTGACCTTGTCGCCACAACGATTGTCCCATCTTTTGCAACCGCAATTCCAGTGGGCTCGAATAACTGGTCCCTGCCATATAAGTCCTTAGGAAATTCCCAATTCTCAGATGAGTAACCAGCCGGAACCTCCATCTTTTGTCTACCCAATTTTTCAGTGTTTGTTTTAAGCGGTTGCTCACTCCAATTTTCCTCCTTACCAATGATTGACCTTGCAATTAATCCTCCCGATAATTTTGCTGAAAGCTTATAGGAATTTAATTGTTTTCCAGAATTTAATATCCATTCATTCCCTGCCAACTTGCCTCCCTCAACTTTAAAATCCGAGAGACCAGTCCTGTTCAATTTGAACTTCTGATCCTCTTTCAAAGCTCCATTAATAACAAATTCAATCCTGCCGTCATCAGTAAGATTAACAGATTGACTCATCTCGTTCTGACCAACACGGAAAGCAAATACCGGAGATCCCGTAGACGAATCTATGCTGTGTCCTTTAAATTCAGCATCCACAGAGTCCAGTAATTCAAGAAAATCACGATCTTCCCAGAGCCACTTTTCAATGGCCTTATGATCCATTACATCAGGTTCTTTAAATTCAAAATCAACGGCACTTCCTGATTTTGTTACTGGTTGCAAAATACCACCGCCCTTGACAAAGACCCTGTTCCCCTGTCCCCTTGAAGATCCCGGCCTACCTCGGCCTGAACGTTCTTGAGTAAGATTTAAAAAGCCTCCGGCCCAAACGTTGCGCACCGACAAGACTCGGGGATCAAATGTATAGTTCATTCCATTTGTAAAGCCAACATGAAGGGCCCGACCACTAGATTCACGGAGAGGGGCCCGAACTACCCTAGTACGGTTCGTTACCAGAATCTCGTTTGGAACCTGCAATAGACTTTTCGGTTCTTCTTTCTTCTCTTGCTTAAGCTTAACAATGGAAGGTCCTGCATGAGCCTTTGGTGAAAGGGTTCGCAGATAATGCCAAATGTACTCAATGGACTGATCAGGAATCACCTCCTTAGCATACATAGGCATTATCTTGGGAAATGGTTTACCCCTAGTCGGACCAGATTCAGCGACTGCCAAAACGTCCCAAGATTTACGCACTGAAGTCAGAAAATAATTCTTGTCAGCCTTTACTTTAACCTTAATTCCCGATGCCGCGCTTACCACTTCACGGTCCCTAGGATCAGTATGAAAAAGACCATACAGGTTCGGACCAGTACGGAATGACTTGTCTGCCTTGTCAATTGCATGACAGACAACACAACCATAGGTTTCAAAAGCTTTTTTTCCTTCGATCACCGCATCGATTTCTTGCTGAGCAAGGACTGGCAACGAAGCAAAAAGGAAATAACTAAAGATAAAATTTTTCATAAAGTAGCGGTTAAAGAAAATTATTATTTCAAATTAAAGAATACGGCCTCAGGCCCAGACTTGCACGATCTTTTATTTAATTAACTAACTAAAATAAAATGTCCTGGACCAATGAGGATGCCTGCCACCAAATAATCCAATCAAGGCCAGTATTTACTTTTTCTTTACTAGCTTCTCGCCATTATCAGGCGGCATAGACTCGTGCCATCTGATGAGCTGATCCTTCATTGAAGAAACAATCGCATTATTTGTCTGCGCCAGGTTCCTTTCCTCCCCCCTATCATCATCCAAATTATACAGCTCAGCCTCTGAGCCGTCGTACTCACAAAGGAGCTTCCATTTACCTTTCCTTATCGCCAGATCAGGCAAGTCATTGTCTCCATAAAAAGCGTCCCTGTCCGGTGGCCTCCTGAAAAATAAAGGTGATTCCCTTGATCCGGAGGACTTGCCAAGCAAAACATCAGGCAAACACTCTCCATCAAAGCGTATACCTTCTGGACTCTCCGCACCCGCAATTTTAATTAAAGTGGGCACCAAATCCATAGCTGAAAAAACTGAACTATTGTTCACTTGCCCGCTCTTCTCTATAATGCCTTGACCCCACACAACCAAAGATGAACGGACCCCCCCCTCGTAGAGGTGTGTCTTATATCCACGGAACGGACCTGACTGGCCAGCCCCCTTCTCCGGACCATTATCAGAGCAGACCAAAACTAGAGTATTATTTCTCAGCTTTGCCGATCCCCTTATGTGATCAAATAGCTTCCCAAGCTGCCTGTCCATTTCCTGCAAAACAGAAAAATAAAGTTCTCGCTTAGTGTCCCCCCACTTGTCGACTGGAGGCCAGAAAGGACTGTGCACATCGTCCGGCCACAAATTAACATAAAAGGGCTTCCCATTCTTTGCTGCTTCATCGATGAAAGGTATAGCTTCGTCGACGAATCCCTGAGTGATTTTTGAACGAAGCATCCATCGAACTCCATCGCCTAAACGCTCAGCCTTATCCCAAATCCGGCCCGGCTCTTCCTGTCCCGGTTTCAAGGTAAGAGGCAATAACTTAGGTCCCATCCCTTCAAAATTAGTTAATGAAACATCAAAACCGTATTCTGTAATTGCCGGGGCATCATCAACGTCTCTCTGCCCACCCATGTGCCACTTCCCGAAATGCCCGGTTGCGTAGCCTGCTTTTTTGAGTGAACGGGCCAGCATCGGAGCCTTAGGGTCCAACCATTGGGCCATGCCTCTGTTGTGATTCTGTTTTCTATGAGCTAGGTAAGATGTTATTCTCCATCTTTGCGGGTATTGACCCGTAGAAATAGCAACTCTTGAAGGTGAACATATTGGTGAATTGACATAGAACTGCTCAAAACGGATACCTTCCAGGGCTAACTTGTCTATGTGAGGAGTCTTCGCCAATTTATTTCCGAAGCAGGAAAAATCACCCCACCCCATATCATCTATAAAAACAACCACTACATTGGGTCTGGCCCCTCTGACAAAAGAAGCCAATAAAAATAAAACAAGAGCAGAAAGTATTAATTTCACTAATTTATATTATCTACGTTTTTAATGTATAAATGATTGTAATTCCATATTAATAAACGGGTACCTAGCGTGGCGGAGGAACGTATAAATGCTTTCCCTTTCGAGCAGCGGACAAGGCCTCCTGAGTGTCCTGAGATGAGCCTGGGTCACCCTGAGATTGCATCCACCGGTCCAATTCCTGACTCAGTTCTTGCTTAATTTGCTCAAACGATTCGGTCCGAGCCAGATCATTTAATTCATAAGGATCATTCTCAGTATGGTAGAGCTGTTCAGCGGGCCTATTCATGTACCGCTTTACCAGCTCGTAAGTGTTTATATTACTCGATGCTTCTCGGACCCAAGTGGCCCAGTAAGGATTATTCAACTCACCTTTCCCGGTCCAGCCCATAAGATGCTTCTCTATATATATTTCCTGTGACCTTAGATTTCGCATATAACGAAAAGAACCATCACTCACTGTCCTGATCGGATACGAAGGTCCTTCAGGCAGATTATTATGCACTCCGTAAACATATCGTCTATGTGTTTTCTTTTTCCCCGTGAGGATCGGCAAAAAACTCTTCCCATCAAAGTCTTTTCTAGGAATAGCCGAACCCGTCAAATCGATGAGTGTGGGCAAAATATCTGCATACTGAACCAGAGCATCACTGCGCTTACCGGCATCAACTACTCCCGGCCAACGAGCAACTAAAGCTGTATGAACCCCAGTGTCCCAATTTGTCCACTTACAGCCAGGAAACTGAGACCCCTGTTCAGATGTGAAAAGGACGAGAGTATTTGGGGCCTCGCCACTCTCATCCAGAGCCTTTAAAATGTCACCTACCTGACTGTCCATGTATGTAATCTCAGCCAAGTAACGGCTAAAAGCTTCTCGGGTCCTTTTCGTATCAGCAATATTTGGAGGCAATACAATCTTTTCGGGAGGATACTCTGAAGGATCACCCATTACCCAAGGGACGTGCGGTTCTACTAATGCAACGACCAAGCAGAAACTCTCATTTTTATCAGCTGACATGAATCGGGAAATGCCATCAGTACTATGCTCTCGGGTCGGATTACGAACACAATTTGGATCAAAACCCTCTACTTTAGTGAATGGATAAACTGAAGCTGGCTTCACGTGAACCTTGCCCGAAATACCAACTCTATATCCCAGTTCTTTGAGATAGTGAGGAGTACTTTTAATACCGGGTCTGCTACTGGAGTGATTCCAGGAACAACCATTACTCATTGGATATTTACCTGTAAAAAGCTCCGAACGGCAGGGCTGGCACATTGCCTCAGCTAAGTAAGCCCGATCAAAGACCAGCCCTTCCCTAGCCAACCGGTCAATGTTGGGAGTCTTTGCGTTCTTTCCTCCATACAGCGGCAAATCATTGTAGGTACAATCATCTGCCATAATGATTAACACATTAGGTGCCTTAGAAGAACCCTTAGCGCTAACCTGCTCCGCCATCATTAGATCAGCGGAAAGAAATGAAAGCGGTACTACGATAACTATGACCAAAGAAGAACTGAAACTCATCCATGAAACATTAAATTGAGAAGCTGAGGAATCAAGGCGCATGAATGATCAAAAAACT
>PAPL01000004.1:7282-50773 GCA_002708885.1 Verrucomicrobiales bacterium
AGCTATTCTTAAATATTCTACTTGGTCAAAACTCATCATAATATATTATCAAAGATATTTTATATTTATAATTTCTATTCCTTAATAACTAAAACCTTCACCAAATTTGANAGGGAATTTTCGATAATTCATAACATGTTTAATATTTTCCTTGGGATTGGATTTTCCCTAGCACTTTCAGTCACANCTACACTCTCTAACGAAACAAAAACTTGGACCGTTTCACCAACTGGAGATGATAAAAATCAAGGCACCAAAACAAACCCTTTTAAATCCATTNCCCGGGCAGCTCTGGCCGCTCAACCAGGTGACACTGTTCTCGTTCGTCCAGGCATTTACAGAGAAAGAGTAGCTCCTCCAAGGAGCGGCGAGCCTNGCAAACCAATCACGTACCGCGCAGAGGAGCTCGGCACAGTATTCATTAGAGGATCCGAGAAATGGAATCCTCCTTGGGAAAGCCTCAATGAAAATGTACACTACGCAAGACCAGACCAGTCCCTATTCTCAAGTGACGACGTTTACATTGATCATTCCAATCCTTTCCTTGTCCCTCTCGCCTCGACTCCCTACGACCGGCAGGGAAAACCAGAACATGAACGTACAGGAAACGGAGATCCCGAACTGATCTATAATTGCGGACAAATCATTGTGAACGGAAGACCATGGAAGCAACTTCCATTTCTGAAAGAGGTCTTGAAAGAACCTGAGAGCTGGTTCTTTAAAAGTAAAACTGGAGAAATCTATATAAATTTCGGCAAAGAAGATCCTGCCAAGCAATTCGTGGAGATAACCACAAGGAGGAGAATATTTGCCCCACACTTAATCGGAATAGGCCATATCATCGTGGAAGGGTTTGTCATGGAGCACTGCGGCAATCAGTACCCAACTAATTTTTGGAACACACCCAAATGGGCACAGGCAGGAGCACTCGGCCTTCGCGGAGGACATCACTGGATCATCAGAAATAACCTAATCCGATATGCTGGAACTGACGGACTCGATATGGGTGCCGGAGGAGGACAAAACGAACGCAAAGCAACAAAAGTTCCGGGCGCTCCCCTGGGACACAATAATTTAATTGAGAAAAACTACATTATCGAGAATGGCGCAGGGGGAATAATTGGAGCCCAGAGCAACAACCTCATCATTCGCAACAATGTTATAATGTTTAATAATACGCTCGGATTCACGGGCAAGAAGAGATACGAGCATGCGGGAATTAAAAGCCACGCCATTCGTGATGGTCTGATCGAGCGCAATTATGTTGCAGACAATCAACTCAGCGAAGGGATCTGGCTTGATAATCAATTTCCCAACACTCGCGTCACCCGTAACGTCAGTGCAAATAACGGATCCCGGGGAATCTTCCTTGAAATGAGTGATTACAAATACAATATGGCACTCATTGATCACAACATATCAGTAGGAAATCATAAGATTCAGTTTTACGTACATGATGCTTCAGGGTCCACCGTAATGCATAATCTGTTCGCTAATAGTCCATCAGATGCACATTACGGACAAGGAACATATATTTACCAAGTCAATGCAAGGACCAAGACCGGCTACCATTCAATTTATAATAATATATTGATTAATCATAGAGTAATGATGGATATCAATTATCCCTCCCATCGTAGCGGTCCCCAACGTCTAGATCATAATGTTTATGATGCATCCATGGAATCGAGGACCTTCATTATCAATAACGCATCAGACAAACCCTCTCCCTGGAAGCCAAAAGAATTTTATGAGATGGTAAAAAAAGAAGTGGGTGATGGTCAGCCAACTCCACTTCACGGAGGATCTAAAGTTGCTATGACATTACATGAATGGCGAAATTTCTGGGCCCATCATGATCTAAAAAACGATCAGAACAGTGTCGCCAAGAAAGGGATGACAGTCTCCTACGATCAAGAAAACCTCAGACTCAACATCAAAATTCCATTTGATCCAACCAGCCTCGGATCAATTGATTACGAAAAGGTAAAATTGGATTTCCTCGGGACCCCGGTTCCGAAAAATGGCAATGCCGTTCCGGGACCATTCCAATCCCTGAAACGCGGAAATAATATTTTCCGTGTATGGGATGGATTGCCACTCCTCAATAAGGGGGAATTGCCGTCCAAAAATAAAAAATAGATCTTACAGAAAAATATTTTAGTAAGAATGAAAAGAACCATAATCATCATCTTTAGCATCTTTTGGATGAGTGGGTTCTCCTTTTCAGGGGAAGATTCATTCATTCACCCAGGACTACTTCATAATGAAACCGACATTCAGCGCATGCGGGAAGCCGTCACCAATGAAAGAGGAGCTATCTATGAAGGTTTTAAAGCATTACTAGAAAGCGATTATTCAAAAGCTGATTACAAAATGAGAGGCCCCTTTCCTGAATGGGGTCGAGCGCCGAACATTCGGACAGGAGAAGCTCAGAGTGATGCGAGAGCGTCTTACGAAAACGCATTAATGTGGGCGATTACAGGAAAAAAAGAACACGCAAGGAAATCCATTGAAATAATTAACGCCTGGGCCGGATCACTAAAAAAAGTTACAGGAATTGACGGTGTATTGGCGGCAGGAATTCAGGGATTCAAATTTGTTAACGCAGCGGAAATTCTACGTCACACAAATTCCGGATGGCCAGAAGAGGATGCTGAACGTTGCGAGAAATGGTTCATGGATGCCTGGCACCCAACGATCGAGCATTATGCCTACTTTGCTAATGGGAACTGGGAAACTGCAGCATTGCAAACAAACATGGCAATCGCAATATATTGCAGTGACAGAAAGCTGTTCGAAAGCACTGTCCGGTATGCCGTTAATGGTGCAGGAAACGGAAGCATTAACCACCTCATTGTTTAC
Organism: Verrucomicrobiales bacterium; assembly: GCA_002708885.1. GTDB lineage: Bacteria > Verrucomicrobiota > Verrucomicrobiia > Verrucomicrobiales > DEV007 > EC70. Next base: position 10,148 of record PAPL01000004.1, read on the forward strand.
CCGTCAGGTCAATGTCAGGAAACTACAAGAGCGCAGCACTATGCACAGCTCGGATTAGGACTGTTAGGAGGCGCCGCAGAAATAGCATGGAACCAGGGCGTTGATCTTTATGGATGGAATGACAACAGGATCCTTAAAGGTTTTGAATACACAGCAAAATATGGGCTCGGAGAGGATGTGCCCTATCAACATTATCTTGATCGTACCGGAAAGTACGGCCTTGGCGGACAGCACAAAAATTACACGGAAATATCAACAGTTAGCCGAGGCAATTTTTATCCAATATTTGAGAAACCATTTAATCATTATACTAAAAGAAGAAATATCAAAGCCCCATACTCTGCCCGGGTCGTACAGCTTAAGAGACCAGAAGGCCCGACCCGTGACTATGTGGGACTTGGCACATTAACTCACTGGAGACTTCCCTCTAATGATGCAAATCCGGTGAACTCACCAGGAACTCCCGCGGGCCTAGTGGCTAAAAGTAAAGAGAACGGGATCCTGATCAGCTGGGTCAGATCAGTCGACCCTATCAGCTGCACAAATGCTCAGAAATACACTCTCAGCCGCAGGAGCAACGACAATGAAAAATTCAAGATTATCAGCTCGGAAATTACCGAGACCCATTTCCATGATCAATCCGCGAAAAGAGGAACCCTTTACCATTACGTTGTAACAGCAACAAATGAACACGGCACGAGCAAAAGATCCGCCGAGCTGGCAGCTTGCAGTCATCTGCCAGGACCGTGGCTAAGTAAGGACATTGGAAATGTCGCGATAAAAGGATATAGCAAATTTAACGGATCCAGATTCACTCTCGAAGGAGAAGGGAATGACATTGGAGGCACAAGTGATGCGTTTCACTTCGCATATGCACCAATGACAGGCGAAGGGACCATCACTGCCAGAATCGTCCGTCCAATGAGCTCTCAATGGACCAAGCCAGGAATAATGATGCGTAAGACCCTTGCCGCAGATTCGCCTCACGCTTCGGTTCTCTTATTACCTCATTGGAAAGGAGCACTAGTTAGCAGATCGGCCAAAGGCAAAACAACGCAAGTGTCAGGAATGACCGAACTTGGCGAAAATCACGTCATAAAAAAGAACCGTCTCAGCACTCCTTACTGGGTCAGACTAATTAGATTCAGAAATACTTTCACAGGTTACTTGTCCAGTGACGGGACTGACTGGAAACAGATCGGCTCAATAGAAATTCCAATGGGTGGAACATTCTATGTGGGACTACCTGCCTGTTCACAGCTTAACAGTGTCACCACCACAGTCACTTACGATAGCGTCAGTATCCCCTCATGGAGAACCCCCAATAAAGAGAAAATTATTATGTCAAGACCAGAGCCCAGGTGGCATAAAAAGGCATGGGTCGAACGGCATAAAAAGTTCAATGAACGGGCCAAAAAAGGGAACGTTGATCTTATCATGATCGGAGATTCAATCACCCATTGGTGGGACACTGCCGGAAAAGAAATATGGGAAAAGTATTATACAAAGCGCAACGCCCTTAATCTGGCCATTAGCGGGGACAGGACGGAGCATGTTTTATGGAGACTGGAGAATGGAAACATTGAAGGAATCTCTCCGAAACTTGCCACGCTTATGATAGGCACAAATAATCACATGAGCAGTTCGCCTGAGTACACGGCCCGTGACATTCGACTCATCGTTCAAAAACTCCGGTCCAAACTTCCCCAAACAAAGATACTAGTTCTGGCAATATTTCCCCGGGGAGGGAATGATGATGACGCCGCCAGACAGAAAAATATGGAGGTTAACCGACTCATCAGCGACATTGGTGAGGAAGATATGGTTCATTTCCTCAATATAAATGAAACATTCCTAAATAATCGCAGGATCCGGAATGATCTAATCCCTGATGGAACGCATCCCAATGAGAAGGGATATTCTGCCTGGGCCCGGGCCACAGAGCCCACAATTTCAAAATTGATGGGGGAAAATTGATTTTTCTACCCATTAATATGATTATCAATGAGATATAATAGATGATACTTTTATGATTATTGTTAATGGCGAGGATAATTAATAAGAGAGAGCTTAAAATATTTCATATGAATAAATCTTATTTTGCCAGCCTTTGCCTCCTTTCTATGATAGGAGCGTCCATCCTGTCAGGATGGCTACTGCAGAGCACCGCAAAAACAGTTAAGGAATCATCCAACCTCAAAGCAAATACTCCAAAGGCTCCGGCAAAAATAGGATATCCCTCTTTAATGAGCCCGCACTCAGCACCAATTGCACTGTATGGGAACCGACTATTTGTCGCAAACACTCCATCCGACACTGTGGACGTAATTAATACTAAGACTCGAAAAGTAGTTAAAAGAATAAATGTTGGTATTGATCCGGTCAGCATATCCGTGAGACCGGACGGAAAAGAAGTATGGGTAGCAAATCATGTCTCAGATTCTGTCAGTATTATTGATAATGATCGTACAAGCCCTACCTTTCTTAGGGCCATTGATACGGTCCAAGACTTTGATAAAAAAAATAAATCCACACGCTTTGATGAACCTGTAGGAATTGCATTCGCCAATAACTCAAAAGCTTACGTTGCGCTCTCCTCAGAAAATAAAATAGCAGTCATTGACGTTGCTTCCCGCCAGGTCAAGAAACGCCTTGAAATTACAGCGCAAGACCCGCGTGCTATCGTAGTCCGCAATGACCGACTCTACGTAATCCCATTCGAATCAAATAATAAAACTCAACTCTCCGGGGGATACAAGATCGACGGTGACTTAGTAACTTTTAATGCTCACGAACACTCCATCGCCAATAACAATGTTTTGTCCCTTGGGCATGTGACTGACATTGTTAAGCACCCAAGAGTACCTGACAGGGACCTCTATATTTTTGATACTAAGACTGATAAACTGATTAGAACTGTCGATACCCTAGGCACATTGCTTTATGGTCTCACTGTTGACTCCAAAGGCAATGTATTCATTGCTCAAACCGATGCCCGTAATGACATTAATGGAAGGTCAGGCACCAAAAAGCACAGCCTTAAAGAGTTGGAGAACCGTGCATTTCTCAACCAGATCACAAGAGTTTCACTTAGTAAAAATGAATCGGGGAAACCTACCTTCATCAACCTCGAACCATTACCTCCAAATCATCCCGGCCCAGGACAAGCTCTCGCTACTCCATTCGCCATACAAATCAGTGATGATGATTCTACTCTAGTCGCTACTGCTGCAGGCTCCGACAAAGTGTTTACTGTTGATGTAGAAACTGGAAAAGTCATGGGCAGAGTTAGAGTCGAGTCGGCTCCCCGGGGAATTGCACTCGAAACATCTTCGTCAGGAAGACTGTCTCAGGCGTGGATCCTAAATGCCGTAGCTAATTCAGTCTCACTCATTGANGTGTCTGACCCTAACAATCCTTCAGTTAAACAAAAAATCACTCTGGAGGATCCCACTCATCCGGCGTTCAAAAGAGGCCGAATAGCCTTCAACAAAGCTTCCGCATCAACAACAGAAACCTTTTCTTGCGCTAGCTGTCATCCGGACGGTCACACTGACCAATTATTGTGGGTTTTAAAGACTCCAATTGTTACTGGAGGAAATCAGATAATGCCACGCTCGACTATGCCTCTTCGTGGACTCAGAGACACGGCCCCGTTCCACTGGGACGGGATCCCGGGAGATCCTTATGGAGGCAATAATAGTGCTCACATCCGTGAACGCGTAAAGCCGAACAGTAAAATTGGAGAGCCTGAAAGCGCAACTCGGCACGTGATTGACGGTAGCCTTGCCTCAACCATGATGAGAGTAGGAGATAATGAAAAAAATGATGAAGGTAAGGATGGATTACTGAACAAAGATGAAAGGGACGACATGGCAAAGTTCCTCCTTAACATCACATATCCGCCTGCTCAAAAACGGGCCTACAACAATGTCCTTTCCGAAGAAGCTGAAGAAGGATTTGAGCTCTTTCACATTAAAGGAGATGTCGGAGGAACTCCGGGCGCAAATCTTTGCGGGAATTGCCATCGGATGCCTTTTTGGGTAAGTACAAATACTCCCGGAACAGGCATGGACGCGCCTACCTGGCGTGGTGCATATGACCGTTTTTTGATTTTGCCCCAGGGACGCTTAAATATTATTGATTTTGATTTCTATAGACGCGTAGCGGAAAGAGGCATTCCGGAACGTAACGTTTGGCAATTTTCATGGGGAGGCCGACGAGCATTTGATCCTGTCTGGAACATGGTACTTGAAGGAAGTACCGGATTTTCTGGTTCTTTTGCGCGACAAGTCACTCTTAATAAAAACACAGCAAAGAATAACTTAACGATGGATTTACTAAATGCTTTGGAATCTTCATCAAAGGAAGGAGGAATTGTCCTCCAAGTAGACGGAGTGTTTCTCAATGACAACCGACCAACTGACGTTCAATTACAATTCAACGGTAAATATATAGAAGTTCATGGCGAACGAAGATCAATTACTCGCGAGAAATTAACTGCCCTTGCATCCGAGGGTAAATTCATCGGAACCTTTACTGGGAGGCACGGGGAAAATGCCGATTACGATAATCCACAACCGGCGATCTGGACCCTTGGACCAATTCACTCTCAAAGAGGCCGACAAAATTTTCCGGTACTATATGACAAAAGAAAAAGCATGACTGTGAGTGGCCGCCACATCAGGGAAGGTGCTAACTTGGTTGTCGACGGAAAGAAAGTTCACGGATCTATTAGGAAAGAAAAGAATGAAACTGTTATTATTGACCTGATAAATTTACCAGATCCGGGAATTCACTTCTTACAAATCCAAAACCCTAGCGGATTGTTCAGCAATGACTTCATTTTTCATGTGGCCGAGGACCAAAATGAAGCGAATGAGTTGCAAAACTCGATCAATCCAAACCGCTTAGGATCAGCACTTGCAGAAGCAATCAAGAGAGGAGACCTGCAGCGGACAAAAAAACTCATTGCAGATGGAGCCTCAATTAATGCAAGAAGAAATGACGGTAGCACCCCACTCAGCACCGCCAGTTTCAACGGAAGACTAGAGATCGCTGAATACTTAATTGAGAAAGGTGCCCGCGTTATGCAAACTAACAGGGACGGGAATACTCCACTACATGTAGCCGCATTCATGTGCCAAACAGAAATAACTAAACTGTTCCTGAAAAAAGGAGCCCATGTTAGGAAAAAAAATAATCGTGGAGAATCTGCAATCGATGTCGTTTCATCGACTTGGAACGAAGGCCTAGAAACGTTCTATCGGTCTCTCATTAACAGTTCAGAGGCTGATCTCACCATCGAACAAATCAAAGAACTGCGGCCCCAACTCTTAAAATTACTTAGAAGTAAAGAGGCCGAATCAAAGCTTCAGGCAAAAGCTTTCGAATAGCGATAAAGCCATCCTAGAATTCTTCTTTGAATACCATTCCCTTTGAGGGCAGCTCAATCAATAAGTAACAATACTCTTGCCACCACGAGTCGTCTCAATTCACTATAATTGCTCAATGAAAAACCTACTTATTACTGTTCCAGTCTTATGGATAGCAATGTCCTCTGCATTTGCTGATGACGAAAGGCCATTACCAAAAGTAAAGCACATGATTGATACCCACATTCATCTTTACGATACTAGGAGAGAAGAGGGAGTACCATGGCCACCCAAAGAAGACAAAGTGCTCTATAAACCACACCTGCCTTCAGAATTTAAAAAAGTATCAAAACCCACAGGGCTCACTGGAGTTGTNATTGTAGAAGCGAGCCACAGATTAGAAGACAATCAATGGGTTTTAGATCTCGTTAAGGATGATAAATACTTCGTGGCCCTAGTTGGAAACATTGATCCATACAGAAAAGACTTTGCTAAACAACTGAAAAAATTAAAGAAGGATCCCAGACTNGTCGGAGTCCGCGCGAGGAATGGNGGCNACCAAAAACAAGTNAAATACACTGACAGGAAAGTGATCAAAAGCTTTCGAACACTCGCAAAAAATAATCTGAGCCTTGACATACTTGCAAATGGCGGCGGAGTCGAAGTTGTGAAAAAAATTGATAGGCTAGCTCAGACCATTCCTGAATTACGAATCATTGTGGATCATGTCCTCGGATATGATTTTGATGGAGAGTCGGCAAATTCAGAATGGGTAAAGGCCGTTGAAAAACTCAGCAAAAATAAGAACGTATGGTGTAAAATATCAGGACTCTATCAGCGTAGCATCGCACAACCCGCTCCTCATAAAATCGATCATTACCGTGACGTCATTGATGTGCTGTGGAATAATCTTGGGAAGAACAGATTAATCTTTGGTAGCAATTGGCCATGCACAAAAAATAGTGGTGACTATGAAAGCTACGTGAGGCTGGTTAATGAATATTTTTCCGCAAAAGGACAAGAGGCCTGCGAACTGTATTTTTGGCAGAATGCAGCANAAGCTTATCAATTGAAACTGCAATGAAACCGGAAATTAGCGNTCACCCGCAAAGACTCAAGTAAAGATAAAAATCACTTGTTCTTATTGCATTTATAATTGGTATCCACTAACAATAAGACATGAAAATNAAAGAGACTATAACTTTGATAATTNCCTCTCTCTTTATGCTCTTACCCACATTAGCTGAAGAGAAGGAGCAAAGTNAATCCAAAGCACAACAACCTTCTCTCACTTATTACTATTTCGACGGATGAGTACTTTGTTCAAAGATAACAGTCATCGTGAATGACGAAAAAAAGAAGCACGGCTCAAAGATAAACATTAATGCTATCAAAGTAGGCGAAGGCAACAGTTCCGATGAGCTTAAAAAGGCCAAGATCGCCTCACACGGCATCATAGCAAAAGACAAAAAAGGAAAAATATTGACTACCGTCGAAGGGCACAATTACGGAAAAGAAAAAGTAAAAGAAGTCATTAGCTTGATACTCAATAAAAAGAAATAGTATCCTCCGATCAGGCCATTCTAATGAATCCGGCCCGGTTCCATTAAATCCTTTTCTGTTCAATCAGAAACTACAACTGAATTGGCNACTGATTGGCTAAGATTGCCATTCACATCCATNACGTTTATGATATAGACAAGNGGTTGCCCCGCAACTAGTGGCCTGGGACATTCGAGCACAATTTCCTCCGAGTAATTTTCAACTCCCTCAAGATCATTGTCCCCTACCATCGCATCAATCTGCCCACCTCCTCTTTGCATAATCACAAATGGCCCGAGCCCCTTATNATCACTCATCTTAACACTAAATCTNATCTTCCGTTCGCCGGCCTTGGCAGGACCCGCCAATTTGAAGTCATGAATCTTCGGAGGTTTAGTGTCACTATTCTCAAAAGATTCATTAAAAAAACGGGACGCCGCAGCCATGCGAGCATGAGCCAGTGAGAAACGAACGGGCCGATTCCTAGCGCCTGGCAATGCATACATTTGACCAAGTTTATCATAGCCTCTCATCATAATATTGCGCTGATCACGTGTGTCATGAAGCATACCAAAAATATGACCCAACTCATGAATTAAAACGCCATTACTAGTCTGAGATACTTGGGATCGGGAACGTCCATCTTTACCTTCTTCTTTATTTTTTTCATGNCCATCNACNAGTTTCTGAATCTGTTCTTTAATGTTCGAAGCCGTCACNTCATCTGAAAAAATATCTCCTGANACACAAGCGAGACCAGAATAGACCTGAGGAATCGGGCGAGCCTCTGCCACTGCCCCAGCCTCAGAAAAAACCAGCATGGGCCGATTCCTTGAGAACCCCACAGTTTCCCATATTTCCTGTTGCTGAGTATTTAACAGTCGATCAACATCAAATGGCTCACCCGTATAAAAAGACGAAGCCTTCTTTGCCTTCACTAAATGGACCTTGAGTCTTCCATCCTCTTCAAACTCAAAATCAAGGCCCCTAGTTTTAATTTCATGAGCTTTCATTTCTCTATCATAAACGTCTGACAAGACCCTCATTAAAACTTCGGTCTTTTCCTGAAAATTTGGCTTCACCTTCCGGTCCGAAGGAACGAAATAAATTATTCTAATCTTATAGCCTTTGCCAAGGTCCTTTAAGGCGGGAGGAACGATTAGACCCTTAGGAAATTCCTCCTTAGAAACTCTATTCTTATCTGCGAATAAACTTACTGCGCCTATTAAAATTAGCGCAGGCAGGAGTGCATAATAACGTTTATCCATTAACGATTATTTTTAATCTTTCCAATACGTTGATTCTTTGTTGACTTTGTAACGCACATTCATATGTGGAGTAGCCACAGGAATCTGTCCCTTGTGCAAGGATTCGACCCCAGCCAAAGTCATTCCCGAAGTGAGTAATGTTCTTTCCACCGGATATGGGACCTTTCCCGTAATGACAGTAGTTTCAATGTGCCGGCAAAGAGGATGGAAAAAATCAGCAGTCGATGAACCATGAGTAGGCATGGGAAGGTACATCTGCGTTGAAATTATTTCATCATTATCTGCTCTCAGGCCAGCGTAATTGAAGTCCNGAATACGGGCCATTAACATGGTCGTCTTAAAACCGTCNAAATGCTTAATAAAATAAGCCCATGCATCAGGAAATGTTTTNCGAGCCCAGTCAAAAGTTATTTTCCCTGTATAGTACCCACCTTTGACCGGCAAATTATGGCTACGCGTTAACGCTGAAACGACCAACTTTCTGGTATCGTCATGCTTTTTTGTTAGTAGCCGATCCCACATCTTTTTACCACGTAGCGCGTGAACTTCACTGATACCGACTTCTCCACCCTCACGCCGCTCCGACATGCATTGGGCCGTTTCCAGAGCATGTATGTCGTAACTGTCTACTCCACCATAGGCAACACAAACGCTCTCTTTGAGAGGAGTGTTATATGGAACATCTATCGATGGCATGCGACGCGTGACGGGCAGAGAAGAACCAGCAAAGAATGGGAAATTAAGCCTTTTCGAATCATCCACCATCTCCTTGCACTCTTCCCAAGTAGTAGACAAGTGCTTATCATTAAAGACCGGAACAGATCGACCACTCTTTTCGAATACCTTAACGCATTTCTTGAACCACTCATACCTAGGATAAAGTCTTTGCCCCTTATCATTCCTTGGATAATTTCCATGTTCAGCAATAATCACTACGCCATCCACGGCAAGGGAGCCNGTTCCCAAAGTTAGTGCCTCCTCAATGCTCGGGCAAAGTTTCAAACCGTAACGTTTTACTCTTTCCTTTCCCAGATCACCTTTGTCGGGAAACTGATCTATGTATATCGAAGCAATATCCAGACGCGGTTCCTGCCACTTGCCTTGCCAACCATATCCCAATGCCAGCCGGTCTAAAAAGTGCTGAGCATGTGAATGTGTTCGAACTTCGGTGCCAAGGAAAGCGATCTTCTTTTTTTTGAGTTTCTCNTTTCCATNCAAATGGCCTGAATAAAAAATAGGACAACAGGCANCCAATCCATATTTCCCAATGAATGACCTTCGATTAATTCTCATCTTAATTCTGTTTGGGTAGTGAAAAAACCTTTTGCACGTTCAATTATTATAAACTAACTGGCATTGTGGGGCGCCCGAGCCAAGTGTCCTTCCAGGTCTTATTATTTAAATTGTAATGAATTTTGGCCTGCGAATCTCTCAAAATCGAATCAGGTTCATTCTTAAAAACATCTTCCTCGGTTACTGGTGCATCTCCATAAAAAGTCATCACTGTGAGATTCTGGCAACCTCCAAAAGCACCTGAACCAATACCGGTAACACTTTTAGGAATAAACACCTCTCTTAACTCTTTACATTGCGTAAATGCATTATCCTCGATAGTTGTGACGCCTTCAGTCATTCTTAGTTTATGAACATTGGAACTTGCGAATGCACCTTGAGCAATCTTCTTCACTGTGGCAGGAATTGTAATGTCGCCGCGTGCTGACGGATAACTCAGAAGAACATCCTTCGTCTTATTAAAAAGCATCCCCCCCTCTCTGGCATAGGCCGGATGCGAATCCTTCACTTCTATATTAGTTAGTCTGAGGCAATTTCTAAAAGCACTTCCCTCTATGTTCGTGACGGTATCTGGAATCTTAACATTAGTTAAAGCACTACCCTGAAAAGCGAACGCCCCTATCCTATTAACGGTTTCAGGAATGTTAACATTGGATAAGTTTGTGCATTTATAAAAAGCGCCGTTACTAATGGTCTTTAGCCCATCTGGAATTTTCACATTATTAAGACTCACACAGTCGCGAAAAGCATTTTCCCCAATACTAATCACCGGCTTATTTTCAATGTTGCTAGGTATTTCGAGATTACCGGAAACTTTAGTGTCACAATCCGTGATGGTTATTGTGGCAGAATCATTATTGATCATATAAATGAGATTTTCCATTCGTGCTCTACCTACGAATACGGGCAACCCACCTAATTTATCATCAAACCCTGTAGCATTGAGATTTCTGTAAACTGAAGCCTTTTCTGCAACGTTTAAAAAGAGAGCGGACCCAACTTTAGGGGCATCACCTTCGAAAGTAACACTTTCAAGATTAGCNCAACGATAAAACGCATAGTTACCAATGCTCGTGACACTCTTTGGAATTACTACGTCAGTCAATTTAGAGCATCTATAAAATACCTGGTTTCCTATACTCGTAAGCCCCTCTGAGATATTNAGTCCCGTAAGGCTAACGCAACGATAAAACGCATAATCGCCTATTCTAATAACGTTGTCTGGGATAATGAGAGTCCCTTTCAGTCTGGCACAGTCCCGGAACGCTGAATCCCCTATAGTGGTAAGACCTTTTCCTAAGGTAATATTATCTAATTTAATGCACCCAAAAAAAGCACGGTCGCCAATGCTGGTTACATTATCAGGAATAGTTACACTCGATATGTTAACACAGGTGTTAAATGCCCAATCCCCAATACTTTTCAAGCCTTTTCCTAACTGCACGTCGCTGATCTTTACACACGCATAAAAAGCATATTTACCAATGCTCGTAACGTTGTCAGGAACATTCAAACTAGTGAGCCCTGTGCACCCATAAAAGGCCTTATCCTCGATACGAGTAACAGTACCGGGAATACTAATGCTGGTCAGCTTAGAACAACTNCGAAACGCATTTTCACCGATCATAGTGACTGGCTTGTCTTCAATGGTCGGCGGTATGGACAATTCACCAGCAGTAGAAGATAAACAATTTGTGATAATGACACCTCCATTACGCACCTTATAACTAAGATTACCTATATCAGCACTGAACAGTGAAGAAACGGAAGAAATTAAAGCCCAGCAAATTATGATTTTGAAACGCATTTTCGCCCAATGCTAACACTAGTGAACATCAATACCCAATGAGAAAAACATATGTCATTTATACCAAAATCACTTTAAAATGAGGTTATTACTTCACACTGAAGAATAAAACCTTTAACTTTGAAGAAAATGAACCCATTCAAACATATGAAGTTAACCCAATTCTTTGCTCTCCTAGTTTCACTCATCATCATTGGCTGTGGTTCTGAAGATAAGGGCACAGAAAAACAAACAGGGACCACAACTGAACCTGTAACTGAGCCCGTAACTGAGCCCGTAACTGAGCCCGCAACTGAACCTGCAACTGAACCTGCAACTGAACCTGCAACTGAACCTGCAACTGAACCTGCAACTGAACCTGCAACTGAACCTGCAACTGAGCCCGCAACTGANCCNGCAACTGANCCCCAAACTGCAGATCAAGAAGAGAGCACCGAGACGGCCTATGTGGAAAAGACCGGAGAGGCACGGGTCATCCCTTTAGCATTTAAGGAATATCAGGAATGGGGTGAATTCGTTTACAATGATCAATTGCTGGAAATGTATCAAAAGCAGATGAAAGAATTAGGAGATACTGGAGATGCTGCAAAAATTGCAGAACTCACAAGCCAAATTCTAAAAGTACAAACAATTAAGGAATCCGCTTTCAAGGCCATGTCCAAACGATTAAGCGAAAAATAAATCCATTAATCATACTCATAAAAATGAAATCCATATCACGTAGAAAATTTGTCCNTACNACAGCACTCACGGCGGCNTTAGGGCCAAACATTATTCCGTCTCATGTACTGGGAAANAATGCCCCAAGTAACAAGATAAATGTTGGTTTCATTGGGACCGGAGGGCATGGCACCTCATGGAATTTGCCTGCCTATTTGAGTAATGATGATGCGAGAGTGCTCGTCTCTTGCGATGTCGATACTAACCGTATGAACCATGCNAAGAACATCATCGATCAGAACTACGGAAACAAAGATTGTGCAACGACAAAGGATTTTCGTGAAATTCTGGCACGTGACGATATTGATACTGTCATGATTTCAACTCCTGACCACTGGCACACACTAATCAGCTTAATGGCCATCAGAGCAGGTAAAGATGTTCAGTGTGAAAAACCAACTCTTACTATTGATGAAGGAAAACTCCTCACTNAAGAAGTCAGGAANCACAAAAAAGTCTTTCAGACCAGCACTGAGGATCGGGCAGTTCCAGTTTACCACAGGATGGCTGAACTTGTACGCAATGGTAGAATAGGAAAATTGCAGAAGATTGAAGTGATTCTTCCAAGGCAACCGAACGGACCAGGAGATCCGACGCCTCAACCCGTGCCAAAGACACTCGACTATGATATGTGGTTAGGACCTGCTCCAGAAGCTCCCTACACAAAAGATCGAGTCCTGTTCCATTTCCGTTGGGTCTCTGATTATTCGGGGGGAATCATCTGTGATTGGGGAACTCATTTATTTGATACAGCACAATGGGCCAATGACACTGAGCTGAGCGGACCAGTGGAAATTGAAGGAAAAGGGAACCGGTGGGAAGGAGGTCTTTACGATACAGTCAAAGATTATGACGTGACTTACCGTTATGAGAACGGCGTAACTATGACATGCAAGCCCGGAAATCCTAGCATCAAATTCATTGGAACTGACGGTTGGGTAGGCAACACAGGNTGGCGAGCACCTCTCCAAGCCAGTTCTAAGGAAATCCTAAATTCCAAAATTGAAGACAACGAAATAAAACTCTTCACTAATCCAAAAGGCGAGCANCGAAACTTTCTAGACTGTGTCAAATCACGTAAAGACCCCTACTTCCCAGTCGACATTGGGCATCGCGTTTCTACAGTTTGTCACTTAGCAAACATTGCCATCGATCGAGGAGTGAAATTAAAATGGGATCCCAAAAAAGAGGTTTTTGTTGGCGATGAAAAAGCGAACGAAATGAGAAAGATTCGACCAGGACGTGGCGAATGGAAAATATCCTGAACTAATATTCCTCGAGTATGCGGCAAATAAATGAACTCCTGCGAGATTCACTTAACGACGCTTCAGTTTCCAGATCCGAGCGGCGTGAGCTTAAGGAGATTTTCCCTCTAATTCAGGGCGATCGAACTGCCCTAGCAAAGACAAGACAGCTCGCCTTTAAATTAGCTACAGAGAAAATCCAGGAAACTGGAAATTACAAGGCCATGGAATGGCTAGAAGATGTTATCAAGCTTTTATACTCAAATGAGATGAGCGTTAAAGCCAGTAGTTACTTCAGCCCAGGAAAGGATTGTCTGAACCGTATCTGCCGATTCATTAGTGAANCTAGACAAAGAATCGACATATGTGTCTTCACAATNACTGATAATCGGATCACCCGGAAAATAGAAGAGGCTCTAACAAAAGGGATCCACATAAGAATCATCTCCGACAATACAAAATCAGAAGACAGAGGATCTGATCTTGATCGCTTAAGAGGATCCGGAATCGAATGCAGATTCGATAAGACTTCAGCTCACATGCATCATAAGTTTGCCATCTCAGATAATGACCTTCTGCTTAATGGGAGTTATAATTGGACCAGATCAGCCAGCACTGAAAATAATGAGAACATCTTAGTCAGNAATAATGCAAAACTTGTACAGTCTTTTCAGAATGAATTTAACCGTTTGTGGGGTAGCTTATCATAATAAGTAACCATTTTGAAATTTACACCAAGATACATTTTCTTGTCAGTGCTTGTTCTTATAGCGCTGACATTTCTCATGATCAGAGGCACGGACCCTAGTAAAGATATTCCCATGGGCCCGAAAAAGTTTTCGCCTNCCCTCAATTCAAAGAAAATAAAAGAAAATAAACAAAAGAATTCAAGCCCTGATCAAAATAGTAATGACCCCTACCATGACTCGGAAACACAAGAACTCATGGAACAATTGGGTGTAAGTGTCCCTTCCCGCAATGAGCTGGAAAGCTACATCACAAAAAACGGCAGCGATGTGGAATCTCTAGTAGCAGCTGGAATAATATTAAATGACTCTTCTTATTTCATTAGGGCCCTCGAAAATGATCCTAATGATGCGCATGCCCTATTTTGCCTAGCCCTAAACGAATCTACCGAAGATNCAGTAAAAATAGANCTCGCAAAGAAACTCCTCAAGGAGCAACCGGACAATGCAATTGCATCATATCTTCTTGCTTCGATCCAAGCCGAGTCCGGAAATATAGATGAATCAATTGATACTTTACTNGGTTCTTTTGAGCAAAAAGGATACGATGATTTTTATAATCAAACGTCGCTCAAAGTCGAAGATGCATTGCGTGGAACAGGNAGCAGTAAATCCGGATCNACGCTATACAGCTTATGGAATGTGCCTGTTCCCATCCTAGCAAAAATAAATGAAATTGCCAAAACTGTCATGGGACTTGTGCCTCAATCTGATCCCAAAAAGGCACAAGATCTCCGCTCACTTGTCGCATCCATAGGAGCAAACGTATCAAATAATAATACCTCCATAATTAATGAATTGGTCGGTCTGTCCGCTCAAATAAAATCCCTCGAAGGAATGGAGAATGATGCTGTTTCTCATTTNGAAAACTTGTCCGCNCAGGAAGCTCGNAAATCATTAGAACAAAGAAAANATTCAATCCGCAATTTAACAATATTCGGCCCAGAGGAGCTTATCTCAATGGATTCCGAACTCATTGAGAGTTACATGAATCGTGTCAGGACAGTTGGAGAATATGANGCCACTAGATGGCTAATGAAGAGGAACATTCGATAACCATAAAAGATTACTGNATTGATTGTTTGAAAAAANTATCAGCTAAGCTCTATATCCTCGACATCAGCAAGGACTGTTAGCGCATCTTCCATAATAGCTCTTGCTTCAGCGGTCTTCCGGTGAAGAAGGGCATGTAACATGACATCTTCCTCGTTTCGACTCTCACACATTTTACAATAATCTTCGAAAACAGTAAGAGAGGTCAATAGGGCTGATAAATGATGAGGGCATTCACAATCAATGCTTGTAGATACATTGGCTACACGGGAAAGGACTTCTTGTGAATACTTTCTTGGAGGAATACTTTCTGAATCTGAAGATTGCAATAAATCATCTTTCTCGTTCAACGGCACCAATTCAAGAGAAGAATTTCTAATTGTAGCCATTGCGAGGTCAGCCTCACAAACAGACTTCAGNTCCTCAGGAGAAATAGGAGCCCTCAAAGGAGTAATGATACTGGACGAATCCTCCATCAATTCTCTAGCCACTTCCTGAGTGTAGTGATATATGACCACTGCACGTGTAGCGCCGGATGACATAGTCTTCTCAGTTATTGCTTGTACCGTGTCCGGAAATACGTTCGGGCATTGTATGACAACGAGATCAGCCTGCTCATCTTTGGAAAATGAT
Source organism: Verrucomicrobiales bacterium (assembly GCA_002708885.1). GTDB lineage: Bacteria > Verrucomicrobiota > Verrucomicrobiia > Verrucomicrobiales > DEV007 > EC70. The sequence continues at coordinate 25,829 of PAPL01000004.1, forward strand.
TGCCAACTCTCAAGATCCTTACAATGAAGCACTACTTCTGCGTCAGAACTGACAATGCCAACTGACTCCAAAAGCTCTGGNNTTTGATGCCCAATTGCAATGAGACGAGTCTTGGCAATATCTTCTGGATTAGATTTTTTTTCAATATTTTCCATTTTTCAAAATTAGTTGATCTCTTCAGTCTGGGTTTTACGAAATTATTCTATCTTTGGATCTCTTCTTTATATAACTGCAACGAATACAATACATAAGTGGTTCAAATCAGTTCATTTTTTATATTCATCCATTAGTGCAGGATTAGAACCCAAATTTTCTCTCAGCCGCTGATAAGCATAACGAATTCGCGATTTTGCAGTGCCGATTGAAATGCCTAGATGTTTAGACACCTCAACGTGTGTCATTCCTGAGTTAAAAACCAGCTCAATGACTTCACGTTGTGGGTCTGGCAATAACTTGACTGCATCAAAAATTATTTTGGCTTTTTCTTTCTGCGTCAAATGATCGGCTGCTGTTCTATCGTCAGGTTCGGGGATAGACTTCTCGGTGTATTCGTCAACTTCATAAAGAGGCAAACGTCGCTTCTTTGAGCGTATTCTATCTATGCATCGGTTCTTCATCATTACCGACATCCATGTAAAAACTTTGGCTTTCTGAAAATTGAATTTATGAGCATTTTTCCAAACAAGAACAAACACGTCCTGTATCACCTCCTCCGCCTCAGCAGTGTTAGAAAGAATTTTCATGGCCATTGAATGCAAGGGCCGAGCAGTCTTCTCATGTAAAATTTTCAATGCACGACTGTCCCCTTCAGCAATTCTCTGAAGCAANTCTTGCTCTTCGTGATCCTTAGGATTTGACATTTAAAAGANCTNTCCTCTGATCAATAGCATATTTTCNNNGAATAGATCACTCTTTAGTNATAAGTCAATCAAATCGTAATTGGAAAAAATATTGTCTAACTNAGTTGAAACCAAGCTTAACTATTTCACTTTCAGAAAACATTAGATACTAACCAATAATGCGGAGTCAAAAATTCTAAACTGTCCGACTAATCACTCGATTCTGGCATTTATATTCCATTAGACTTATAATGTTTATTACCTTATTTGTTTAAATCATGAAAACTTCGCTTCTTCTAATTCCAAGTCTTTTCTTCAGCCTTGTATTATTTTCTTCCTGTGGAAAAAAAGACAATCCCACAACTAATGACCAAAGCGCTGAAACTGCCACAGAAGAAAAGGCGGAAGAACNNGCCACAGAAGAAAAAGCAGAGGAGCCCNATCCCAAAAAGGAAGAGCCTGTTAATTTATTGACCCCTGATGATGCCCCTTCAACTGAACCTGAGAAGANTGAAGAGCCTGCAAAAGAAACGACTGACAACTCTGCCGAAGATAAACCAGCAACAAAAGTTGTGACCCCTCCCGCAGTCACTGCCTTTGTAAAAGAGCTTCAGGATAAAGGTATCACNAAAGGGTTNGTCGAACTGGAGAGGCTNGAGGAAATTGGTCAAGAAAATCCAGCACTAGCGTTTGAGGCAATGAAAGATCTGGTTGGAAAACTTACAACAGTAAACACTGACAATTTACCCGAAGACCTTAGGGANGGAGTTAATGGGATGAGGAAAGGCCTCAACAGCATGGTCTTACACATGGAGGAAATACCAATTCCCACAGATGTTCTTGTCGGAGGCGAAGAGGCAATCGGCGCATGGTTCTTAAAACAATCAACGGAAGATCCTGACTTTGCGGAAGACTTTGGCCAGACAATGCGCGAATGGGGAGGAGAAATGGAGGAATTAGGGCAACAAATGGAAAGTTCAGGAGAAGCATTAGAAGGGCTCTTCGAAAAGTACGGAGTTGACGAGTCTGAATTTGAAAATTGATTCAAAAATCAGCACTAGATGTCAGTTCTGGTCATTGGCTCTATAATCGTTGATAACACTCTATACGTTAAAAAAATTCCCAAGGCCGGGGAAACTCTAATAGCGCAATCTTCACTCAGATCTCTAGGCGGCAAAGGCGCAAATCAGGCGATCGCGACTCGTTTATCAGGCGCTGAAGTTAACTTCATAGGCTGTGTCGGTGACGATTCTGAAGGGACCCTTTATAAAAACCACTTAGAGGATCATAAAATTCCTTCCNCATCAATTATAACCAGTGATCTGNNGCCGACTGGATCNGCATTCATTAGTGTCGATGAGGGTGGCGAAAATTCGATCGTTGTCAATCCTGGAGCGAACCATGCATTGACTCCTGAGCACCTTGATAAGCACATCAATCTGTTCAAGGAATCTAAGATTGTACTTCTTCAATTGGAAGTTCCTATGGAAACCATCAAACACGCTTGTCGCCTTGCTCGAGCAAATGGCCTAAGNATATTGATTAATCCATCGCCTTGGAACCCTGCATTTAATACTGAAGAATTTCCCTGTGATGTTCTTATTTTAAATGAAATCGAAGCGGCTCAAATCAGCGGAACGTCAAACATGACAAAGAGCCTCGAATCGTTCAAGAAGTTCGGTCTCGATATGGTAGTAATTACCCAGGGATCTGAACCTACGCTATTCATGAGTCAGTCTGGTGAAATAATGGAATTAATGCCCCCATGTGTAAAAGCCACGGACACCGTTGGAGCGGGAGATGCATTCACTGGGGCTCTAGCAACATCTTTACTAGAAGGGAAAACATTTTCTGAATCCATCCAGCTCGCCAACACTGCAGGCGCAATCTCCGTCACTAAAGCCGGCGCTCAGGGCGCTACACCTACCAGAAAGGAAATTGAATCTTTCCTTTGAAATTACCAAATAAGAAATATGACTATGCCAGCCATTAAATCATTAGTGGTCCTTTTCGCGATTACCTCTCTCACCTTAACAACAAAATCAGAAGAGGCACGCAAACTAACTGTTAGCTCACAAAAAATCACCTCTGGACCGAAAAATCATTTCTTTGGCTACATTGGCCACGTTCAAAACATACCATGGAGTGGAGACGGGAAATACATTCTTGCATTAAGGAGCGGATTTCAGGACCGAATGCCGGGACCGAATGACCNNGCAGACATTGTCCTTATTGATANCCAACAAAAATACACGGTNAAAAAAATCGATCAGACTACTGCATGGAACCCTCANCAAGGAACCATGCTTTATTGGAATCCTAAATCACCAGAGACTCAATTTTTCTTCAATGACAGAGACAACAAAAGCGGAAAAGTGTTTTGCGTTCTTTTTGATATTGTGAAAGAAAAAAGGTTAAAAGAGTACCGGTATCAGAACACTCCGATAGGAAATAGCGGAGTGGCTCAGAAAGGAGGACACTTCCTTGGCATTAATTATGCCCGAATGGCTAGGCTAAGACCAGTGACTGGATACAAAGGAGCACACGACTGGACAGTTGGACAAAAGNATCCAAAGGATGATGGCATATTCAAAGTCAACACAAATGACGGCACCAAATCCCTTCTCATATCCTTTCATGATCTTGAGATAAAATTAAAAGAAAAATACAAAGACGAGNAAATACCACCACTCTTCATAAATCATACCCTTTGGAACAGGGAAGATGACAGGATCTTTTTCTTTGCTAGAGGAGGATGGAATGGCACCAGAAAAGAAAAGAAAATAAACCAGGCATTTGTAATGAATTCAGATGGCTCAAATCTAAGACCGTTAGCAAAGCATATCGGCGGTCATCCAGAATGGGGCTATGACGGCAAATTGATAGGGAGAATTGGAAAGGACCAGGTTATTTTTGACACGAATTCACAACAAGTAATTGATTCAATAGGGACACCCTCAATTTTTCCCAACCCTGAAGGGGACATTGCACTATCTCCTGACGGNAAATGGTTCGTGAATGGCTATAANAACAAGAAGAAGAGAGAAAATTACTATGTCATTTATAATCTAAAGGACGGATCCCATGTAAGGACCAAGGGATTTGATATAGGCGAATGGATTTCAGGAGATCTTAGGCAGGACCCTTCTCCGTGCTGGAACCGAAACAGTAACAAGATCTTAGTTCCCGGCCTTTCAGATAATGGAAAATCGCGGCAGTTATTTATTTTGGATATCAAATCAAATTAAACCTAATGCTGGTACCAACACTAAGATGAAAGTACTGACCGTTTTCATTCCTATTCTTTTGCATGCTTGCCCATTAATGGCAGGCAGTGCACGAGACTATCTGAACAAACCGAATACCTGGTTCGACTCGGCAGAAGGCAAAAAAATCATCAATAACGTACTCTCTCATCAAGACAAGAACGGGATCTGGCCAAAGAACATCGACACAACTCAAAAAATACATCTAAAAGAAATCCGAGGTACTTTTGATAATTCAGCAACNCTTAACGAACTGAGACTCCTTGCGTATGCATTCCAAGCTACAAATAACCTAGAATACAAAAATGCTTTCGTGAAAGGAGTCGAGTGCATTTTAAACACTCAGTACAGGAACGGAGGGTGGCCTCAAAGACCTGAACCTTCCGGGTACTCTCAGCATATCACATTCAACGATGGGACTATGGTTGGAATTCTGAATTTCTTGCGAGAAATACATAGTAATAAAACATATGATTTTGTACCTGATAAGATCATCAGGCGCACAGAGACTTCTTTTGAAAAGGGAATTCAATGCATCCTTAAGTGNCAAATTAAAGTGAATGGACAATTGACTGCATGGTGCGCCCAGCACGATAAAATTACTTTTGCACCTAGAGGTGCAAGATCCTATGAACATCCATCAATTAGTGGCGGCGAAAGTGCAGGAATCACCTGCCTCCTTATGAGCTTACAAAGGCCCCCTGAAGATGTCAAAAAAGCGATAAGGGCTGCAGTTAAGTGGTATGAACATACTAAAATCACTGGGATAAGGTACAAAAAGATTAATGGAGATCATAAAATCATGAATGATCCNNATGCTCCAGTGATGTGGGCCCGGTTTTATGAAATCAAAACCAATCGCCCCATCTTCAGCGGAAGAGATGGAAAGATTAAATATGCTGTGTCAGACATTGAATTTGAAAGGCGCAACGGTTACGCTTGGTATGTTAGATCCGGAAGCAAAGTAGCAAATACATGGCAAAAATGGAAATTTAAGTAAGATTATCAAACAATCATTGAACAAAAGTTTTTACGATTACACTAAATCCAACTGAAACAAAAAACCGTATAATGATTTTGAACTAGCTAGTGTGGAGATAATTTTTACAGAAAAAAAATTAACGTAAAAACATTAACAACACTCTATCTATCAAAGAATAAAACCTTCACATTATATATGAAAAATATTTTTAAAACTTCTGCATTGTTAATTTTAATGTCCTGCATAAATCTGCATGGTTCTGAAAAAGATATAATCTTGTATGGGACCAAGGAACCTCTGATAACCGCGTGGCAGGTCGTTGATGATGGTGTCATGGGAGGTCTATCAAAGGGAAACTTCAAGAATGATAAAAAGACCGGAAATCTGATCTTCGCTGGCAACCTATCACTCGAAAATAATGGTGGATTCTCCTCAATAAGATCGAATTCATTATTGGTAGATCTAAGTAATTTTAAAGGCATTAGAATTAAGACACGAGGAGATGGTAGAAAATACAAATTACGATTAGAAAGTGATGCCAAGTACCGCTTCAGAACTGTTTCTTTTCAGCATGAGTTTACTGCTACCAAAGGAGAATGGTCTGAGGTCTTCATTCCATTTGATAAATTGAAAGCAAGTTGGCGCGGNTTACAGCTNCCTAAGAANAAATTCAATCCAAAAAAGATTCAGAAAATNGGCATCATAATCGCTNACAAGAAAGAGGGCNCCTTNAGGATGGAGTTAGGTTGGATAAAAGCCTCTCACAANGATACCACAAAAGAACTGGCCTCAGTCAAAGGAGATTAAGAAAGTATCTGCTTCATTACTTTCCCTCCATCTGGACCCGTGAGTCTATGCTCTCTTCCCTGATGGGAAAAAGTAAGATTATNATGAGATATTCCTAAGATGTGAAGGACAGTTGCATGGAGGTCATGAAAATGCATCCTCCCTTCCACGGCCTTAGCTCCGGTCNNATCAGTTTTTCCATGAACATGCCCNCNCTTCACTGCACCGCCCGCTAGCCAAAATGTGAATCCATTAGCATTATGACCGGTTTCATCTTTTTTATCAGAAGGCTTTAACCCTGGCCGGCCAAATTCTCCTCCCCATATCAAGAGGGTGTCTTCCATCAAACCTCTTTGCTCCAAATCACCAAGGAGCGCAGCTATTGGAGCGTCGGTACTCTCGCAGTTAGCCCTCAAATCACGTCTGTGGTTTTTGTGCTGATCCCAACCATTATGAGACACCTGAATATATCGAACTCCTGCCTCAGCAAATCGACGCGCGAGCAAACACTGACGCCCAAAGTCTGAAGGACGACAGGTACCTAACTTAATATTCTTACCTACTCGGTACCTTTCCAAAGTATCAGCTGATTCCGTGCTTACATCCATTAAATCTGGAGCAANCATTTGCATCCTAAAACCTAACTCCATAGACTCTATGGCCCCTTCCAAAGCATCATCATTGTTCCTAAAAGACAAATGGTTCCGATTCATTGATTGCAAAACATCCAGCTGAAGATGCTTAACCTCTTTGGATAAATGATTACTCAAAACGTTCGGAATTGTCGCCTCAGACATGCTTTCACCGTTAACTCCTATAGGCGTTCCGGAATATCTCGAGGGCAGAAACGAACTGGAGTGNACGAATGANTCATGAGAATTTAAACTTATGAATCCNGGAAGATTATCGTTTTCTGTTCCCAATCCATAGTTAACCCAGGATCCAATACTAGGACGAGATCGGAGCCGTTCGCCAGTTTGCATTTGTCGAAAGGATTGCGCGTGGTTCCCTGTATCTGCATACATCCCATTTAAAACACATAATTTATCTGCATGCTTTGCTAGTTCCGGGAAAAGCTCTGAAACCCACAATCCGCTTTTCCCATGTTGACTAAATTTAAAAGCGGAACCTGGATGCTCGGCCTTCGTTATCTGAGGCTTATAATCAAAAGTATCTAAGTGAGCAGGACCGCCCGGCATACACAGAAAAATGACCCTCTTTGCACGTGCCTTAAGATCGTTGGAATTTTTTTGAGTAGCCATTAAGGCATTGGACAAACCACTAAATGCAAGCGCACCAAAACCACAGGACCCTGCGCTTAGCATTTGTCGTCTGGAAAATTCCGCCATCCTATATCTAATCTATATATCTAAACTCATTGCTTGCCAAGAGAACTTGGCAGAAACTTGCCCAAGATCTAACAAATTCATCATTACCTTTAAGCTTAACCCTTACCCTTTTAATATAATCTAAAGCCGCGACAGCCTCGTTTGCCGAAGGTAACCGCCTCAACACTTTTAAGTACATCTTTGCTACCCTCTTCTCATCAGATACATTTCCAGTTCCAAGAACATCAGTCGCAATTACCTTTGATTGCTCCACCACAAGTGGTGAATTTAAGTAAAATAATGCCTGAGTTGGAATGTTTGTTTTTTCTCTTAGTCCTGTGACGGAAAATCCATCTGGCAGATTAAATGCGACTAGATCAGGAGGTTGAGCATCTCTTAGCATACACAAATAAATACTCCTGTGATTACTGGCCTGATGAAGATACTTCGCTTCCCCAGGAGGCCAGTTCAGAAGAATATCTAATTTATCAACTGCTGATCCATTAGTGGATCCAACGATCAATTTCCCAGACGCCTGCAGTATACGATCTCGGTTAGCCTCAGCATCAAGCCTGCGACGACTATGTCTACCCACAAAAATATTATCAGGATCAACCGACAACAACTCTTCATCCTGAATGTAACTATCAAGCTGATAGGTCCGACTAAGAACTATAATCTTAATGAGATTTTTTATCGACCAATCCTCATTCATGAAACGAATCGCGAGATCATCAAGTAGAGCCGGATGCGACGGTCTAGATCCATAAAAACCAAAATCGTCCGGAGTATTGACAATGCCTCTTCCAAACAAATGCTGCCAAACTCGGTTAACTAGGACACGCGCAGTCAAAGGGTGCTCCNGGCTCACTATCCATTCAGCTAGTTGCAAGCGACCACTAGAATCGGGACCAATACTAAAAGAATCTGGTTCTGAAACCAGAACACTTGGAAAACCTCGTGAAACACTAGCTCCTAATTTTTTAGAATTTCCATTAATGTTAATTTTGCAATCCTCTATCTTTTTCTTATCTCTTACACCCATCGACCATCCTTTTTGAATGGTCCCCACTTTCTGTCCTGAAGCTGCATGCAGTTTCTTAACTTCGCTAGCGTCTAACGCTCTATCAAATATTGCCAACTCCGCAAGCTGTCCCTTGAGAGGAGCAAAATTATCATTCCGTGAACCCACAAAGATTTCCCGGTCAGGATTCTTTGCAATCTTGATTTCACTATCGATTTCAGGATCCTTTTCTCCGTTCAGATAAAGTCGCACCCGATCATTAGACCTAACCATCACAACATGATTCCAACTCCCTTCTGGTATTTCATTGAATCCCGCAATGCTTTGATTTAATTCTTTTCCGTTCCATATAAATATTTTTCCCGTAACAGATTTATCATGTTTTCCTCCAATCCCTATATTCTCTCCCGCCTGATTAGCATCTCCGTCCTTTGCGTAAGAAAAAAGGTATGCAGTGATGGGCTGTGAAGAATTTCCTGTGTCATTCCTGAACCAAAATGATACAGAATAATTATCATATGGAACGGTAGTTTTAACCTTCATTCGACCCTTATTACATTTTGCATAATTCTCATTTGAAAGGCTTATTCCCTTTTCTAAAGCAATTTCATTAGTGGCTTCTTTGAGTGTAGAGTAAACTACCGGATTGAGCCCTTCAGTAACTTCCTTTAATTCTGATGGAAATACTGGAGCCGTTGAATTGTCCCTCTGATTGTCAGGCAACTTATCTAGTAATTCATGCAAAGGTGTCGCAGGCGCTGTTAGTGGCTCATTAGCAGCCTTTCCCCATAACGTTTCTGTACTCTTGAAAATTCCAGCTAACCCGTAGTAATCCTTAGATGAAATTGGATCATGCTTATGGTCATGACAGCGGGCACAGGAAACACTCATTCCGAGCAAGGCTGTGGTCACAACATTTATCTGGTCATCCACTACATCCATAGCAAAATTTTCATTCATGGCCTTGGCTGGCTTAGCTCNAATGGCAAGAAAACCCGTAGCAACTAAGTTTCGGTTCCGCTCTTCCACATCATCTACAGGCAATAAATCTCCAGCAATCTGTTCCTTAATGAATCGATCATAGGGAACGTCACGATTAAAAGAATTTATTACATAATCTCTATATCTCCATGCATGAGGAAATGTCGCATTACGCCCCAATCCATCATTGCCATTCGATTCACCATAACGAGCAATATCTAACCAATGCCTCCCCCATCGCTCCCCAAAATACTGCGATGAAAGCAACTCGTCTACCAGAGCAGAAACGGCGTCATCTGAGTCACGCTTATAAGCTAAGACAAAATTATTTATCTCTTCCACTGAAGGAGCTAACCCAATCAGATCATAGTACAAGCGCCTTATCAGAGTCTGCGGCAAAGCGGCCTTAGCTGGCGGTAATTTTTTGGATTCTAATTTACTCAAAATAAAACGATCTATCCTATCGCGNGGCCACTCCAAATCATTTACCTCGGGCAANGATCGCTCACTGACCGGTTCCAATGACCATAACTGTTCTTTTGGTTTAGGATTTGCGATCTTTCCTGCCCGTGGATCAGGGGCACCCATTTCAANCCATCTAACGAAGTCCTGGATCACCCCCTCGGGAAGCGTTTCCTTGTCCTTCGGAGGCATCGCGAGATCATCATTTCCCCTTATAGCACGAATTAGGAGNCTGTCTTGAGGGTTCTCTTTGATTATGGCCGGGCCAGACTCACCTCCTCTTAAAATATCGTCACGAAACTCAAGTGAAAGACTCCCTCCAAGTTCGTTAGACGCGGAGGAATGACATTCGTAACAATATTTAACCAGAGCCGGGCGGATCTTGCTTTCAAAAAAAACCACACCATCTCCAACCGCTAACTCATAAGGAAATAAAATCAGAACTAAAAGCCCTGTCCATTTTATTATGGTGCGCGTGAAATTCATGCACTTACTCTCCTTCTAATTTGAAGCTATCTCGGTACTCAACTTATAACAAGAACATATATAGCCACTAACTAAAACTAAAGGCTTCTCTCTAGAAATTTATTTTCTCTTTCTAGGTCCTGCCATTGGGGCAGTTTCAAAGAACTTCCCATCCTCAATGAGCCGAGGATCATTAGTTAATGATAGTTCCTCCATCAATCGATGCCGCAACTCACCAACCTGCTTCTTATATTGTAGATCAGTAGCGACATTTTTCATTTGATGGGGATCCTTCCTAAGATCATACAATTCCTCACGGGGCCTCTTTCCGTAAGCATGATTAAAGAAGAATTTTACCTTTGGATCTTTACGATTACTGACGATCCAGGCCTTAGTGGGACCAGCATCTTCATCAGGTATCGTTATGAATGTGTTGTTTGTTAATTGATTCACATCTGCTTCTTTTTCTCCATCCAAACCATAATGGTCCCCCAGAGGATACCTCTCTGGCTTAAAATTAATGACAAAAAGATAGTCTTTTGTTCTGATGGCTCGTTGCGGGTATGGCAACTCTCCAGCCCGTGCTCTAGCAACGTGCCTTTCTCTTCCTGTCAGGACATGATCTCTGGATTCATCAACGAGTCCTTGCCTATCAGATTTCAGTGTGGGCCAGATCGACTTACTAGTCATTACTTCAGGCCTTTCAAGCCCACCAGCTTCTAGAAAAGTAGCAGCCAAGTCAGGTAAACTCACAAAATCATCCACTACTCGACCGCCCTTGACTCCTGGACCTGAAACTGAAAGAGCTACCCTGGTACCAAAATCATACAGATTACACTTTCCATGTGGAAAACCCGCTGGACCATGATCACCCGAAATAACAATTAATGTATTATCAAACTCACCTGCCCTCTTAAGCTCGGACACGAGCACTCCAAGAGCCATATCAAAGGCACACACTTCTCCCAAATAATCTGCAAAGTCTTGACGAATCTCGGGAACATCAGGAAGAAAAGGAGGGAGCTTACCCTTTAATGAATCCGGATCAATGCTCCATAAATTTTTGCCGGATCCCTTGATCCATTTTCTGTGAACATTTGTTGGTCCGAACCAGTAAGCAAATGACTGTTCCTTTTCTTTTTTCCCCAACATATCACGAAAGTTGGAGCGGACCTGATCCATTAAGATATCTTTGGCTTCGGTCAGGCTCTTGCCATTGGACATTAGTTTCGTAGCAGTCTGGGAAAAACCGTTAAAGCTCGATCCGTTTTTATGAAAAGAATTTTCAATTCCGCCATAAGGTGCATCACGTGGCGTTCCAGGAGACCAGACCTTCCATGTAAAACCGATGTGATATCCACTCTTCTCTAAAATTAAAGGCCATGAAGGTATAGAAGAGTCCCAGACTGCACCTTGCAATATGGCTCCTCTGCCTGTCCTCCAAAAATGCTGCCCTGAAAGAATAGAGCTTCGACAAGGAGTGCATGAAGGAGCATTAACAAAAGCATTATTAAATAATACACCGGCCCCGGAAAGGGCATCAAAGTTTGGTGTATTAATAGCATCATTCTCAGTTCCTTCGCCATCAGCCTTTGCATAAGCGGAAGCGTGCCTGCCCCAGTCATCTGCAAAAGCAAACAAAATATTCGGACGATCCGAAGCAAGAGATGAAGACAGGAAGGTCCTCAGCAAAACCAACCAGCCAAAAAATATAATCTTATTCATTAGAGATTTGATGTTCATTTTTCTTCAAAATTTGCTCCAGCATCTTAGCATGCTTCATAATTATCGGCTTATGATCAGCTCTCGAAGCAAGGTTAACCCATTCGTTCGGGTCTTTTAGATGATCATAAAACTCTTCAGATCCATCCGCATATCTGATGTATCGAAATCTCTCACTTCTCACTGCATGATTGCCTTCTTTAAATGTGGTCAGTGCCGGAGAAGTCCATTCTGCATTTGGATCATCAAGTAATGGCTTAATACTGACTCCATCGAGCCCACGCAATTTAGGCAATCCACAAAGCTCATTGAGCGTAGGAAAAAGACCAAGCAATTCAACGGGTCGTGAACAACGCCCCCCCTTTATCCCTCCAGGAACAGAAATAATCAGGGGGACCCTCGTGGATCGCTCCCACAATGAGCGCTTGGCCCAACTTTTCTTTTCATCAAGATGAAAGCCATGATCGGAGAATAAGACTATAATTGTATTGTCCGAATAGGAGCTTGCATCAAGGGCATCCAGCAAACGACCTACCTGATGGTCCGTATATGTGACGCACGCATGGTAAGCCTGTATTGCTTCTATCCATTTACCAGATTCAACGAACCACTCATGTTTGGGTGGCGTTGGATTGGCAATTAACTGAACAGCTGCACTGGGCAGGTCATCTCTATCTTTATCATTGATAACAGGCAATTTAAATTCAGAGATTGGTCTGGATTTAAAATATTTAACTGGAGCAAAAAGTGGAACATGAGGCCTGTAGAAACCAACTGCTAAGAAGAAAGGTTTAGTGAATTCCTTTTTTAGCTGGTCAATTGCCCAGCTCGCATCCTTGTAATCACTATGTTCCTCCTCAGTATAATTCTGAGGGCAAAAGTCCCAAAGCTTAGTTGGACTCGGAACGTTCTCTTGTACTCTTTTATCAAGGCCTGACATTTGCCCCGGCCTCGGACCATATTTTTTAAAAGACAAATCATCTACTTTGGAGCCGTGAAATATCTTTCCTGTAGTGAGCGTCTCATAGCCAAATGTACCAAAGTACTGTGTGAGTGTGATACGATTCTTATTTTTAGGGGAATTACGGAACCAGGGTCTATTAATGTAAATACCTGTAGTCGAAGGCCTCAAACCAAGCATCAAGCTAGTCCTGGATGGGTTACAGATTGGAGCTTGGCAGTGAGCATTAGTGAATAAAACACCCCTTGAAGCTAACCGGTCTATGTTTGGTGTCCTTGCCTGAGAATTAGTCTTAAGGCACCTTACCCAATCATTAAGATCATCGATGGCAATGAACAAAACATTAGGCCTCACTGCCTCAGGCTTGGAATGAACTAGGTTCAGAGAATCGCAAAAGAAAAAAATAGCCATGATCAGAAAATATCCGACCCTGTACGTCCTTTTCATGATCTGCAATCCTAACGCTATTCTCATGATTTAAAATCAAGACAAATCAGTTTTCTCGAATCTCTGATAAGTAATTTCCCGTTCGAGTATGCAGGATGACACCAGTTCTTGCCACAAACTTGGACTCGTCCGATTTCTTTATATGAACTAGGGTCATCTTCAAATAAAATGAGTTCTCCCATGTCATTTAGCATCATCACTTGATCCTTCAATCCAATGAACGCCGCAAAGGCCTGACCCGCACTGGTCCTCACATTTCCGTCCTTAGACCAGGCTAATTTCCCGGTCTTTGCATCTATGCACAGGACCTGTTTTTTTGCCAACAAATACAAATTATCTCCCATGCAAATCGGACTAGCAAAATTAGGAGCCATGTCCCTGTCTAATTTCCAAGAAACCTCAGCAGCCAATTCCCCTCCATTTGCCGTGACCTTCACAGCAATCAATCCTATTTCATGAGACCCAACGATGACCATGTCCTTATATATCGTGGGGGCCACAACGTGTCGTCCATAACTAGTTGACATCGGCACTCTCCATAAAAGCTCTCCATCAACTCTATCTACACCGACTAACCCCTTAACAGTAAAGCAAACGACCTGTTTAACACCCGCCAAAGTAGTCACAATTGGAGGAGAGAAGGCTGCCTGATCGTCCTGTGATTTCCAGATAACATTCCCTTTTTTCTTATTTAAACAGACGATACCGGAGCCCTTGCCTCCAGCCAAAGCAATGACATGATTCCCGTCTATGAACGGGCTCGCTGTATAACCGTGCCGAGATGCCCCCAGAGCATTGCCCCTCTCGCCAATGTAAGGAGAATCAAAATCTTTTGTGTAATTTTTACTCCAAAGAAGATCTCCACTCAAAAGATCAATACAATGTAGCTGTCCTTTGCATGACTGAAGCAAAACAATCTCACCATCACTCACAGGAGCACATCGAGGCCCTGTTCCGAACCCATCCTTGTGAGGAGAATCCAGGACGTCTTTCCATATAGGTTCGGCGTTACCTAATTTCATGGCGGTGTACGTCTCTTTGCCTTTCTGAAAATCACCGTAAATAGCTATATCTTTAATAATGATTGGAGCCGCATAGCCGTCAGCTACTGGCTGACTCCAGATGACCTCTGGCTCATTTTCAAGATTCAAAGAATCAATTGAACCGGGAGCAATGACCCCATTTTGCTGAGGTCCCCGCTGATGAGGCCAGTCAGCTGCAAAAGAATCAGATTGGGTATTTAAGAAAAATATTAAACCTAATCCCAGTAGCAGAATATTCCTCAATTTCATTGCCCAATGGTACATGAAAGACAGCCAAAGAATCAAGCCTACCAACTCATGAACTTGCGGAGAATCCTTCAGGAATCATCATCTATTAGTCTCTACTGATCTTAACGTTTTATGGAGCCGCTCAAGAAGATGTAAACTCTCCCTGTGTATCTTAGGCGAAGCTGCTGAATCTCCTACATAGATCTCCCCATAAGGAGCCTCTGTGTATGAATATGTGTAAGGAGGTTCCCTGTCCCATTGTGAAATTGGGATGATATATCCTATTTCATCCATGCCAAGATTGAAATTCATGTTGATGACGCCCTGCATCTGACTCCTTAATGGGGGAACCTCAACCGGTTCAGTGATAATGTCTGCCCCTTCCGGGCTCTCAATACCTCCATCAACAATTTCAGGAAAGACTTCACCCGGACTTGTAATTATTTCAAAATCTCCGATCCGGATCGCATTAATTTCAGATTTTACCTCAGTCTTAAACGGCAATCCATACATGCCTGGATGAACCAGACCCAATGCGACCGCAACTTTCAGAGGCCAACCAATCGGGATGTAAATAGTCTTAGCTGAAAAAGCAATTCCCTGAAAAGACATGTCCTCGACACCGTTTTTCTGTGATTCATTAAGTGCCTTTGCAGCTAATATTGCGAGATTCTCACCCTGTGCTTGGGACTTAGAATCGGGCCCATTCGACTGACCAAACCGATCCAATATATTAATATTAAGCTGAGTCATCAGCCCTCCAACAGGACCAGTAAAATAAACAGCCTTACCTCCAAAACCTTTGAACCCACCTTCTCCACTCAGACCATTCTCCATGGCCTCTCGGTAATAATGCACAAAGTCTGAACTGATCTGAGGAAACTTTGATCCAAATCCCTCAGGGTGCATACCCCATGAAGAAAGAGTACCTATGGTCTCTCCTGTCTTTTTATTTTTGAACCAGGCCACTGGCAATTTCCTATCCACAACTATTGGAGGCCTCGAATCATGCGAAAAGTTCTCCATGGGAACTTCAGCCTCAGCAAGTATGGTCTTGGCAGGCACAAGCTGACTAATTGATTCTAAAACAGATTCAATTACTTGATCCTGTACGTAACGCACATAATCAGCATCAAATTTCCTTCCAATGAACTCTTTGTAACTCCAAAGTCCAATTGTGTCCGGTGCGTTATGAGTATGAGTCGCCGCAAAACTGACATGAGTAATTTGTGGAACTTGCTCTTTGAGTCTCTCCCTAATGTCAAGATAACGTTCATGAGTTATCCCAATACTGTCTATACTGACCAAAACGATGATTGCCTCATTATTCTTAAAGGCAATTGCCCTTGCCCATAACGGATCGTTAATGCCTTGAGCCGCTCGTTTGTTTCCAAAACCGGCCAGCCAAATAAGATCAAATGTTCCATTACCGTTTCTGTCTTCATATTGGTCAATGTCAGGATCAAAAGTTCCATCTGCATCCACATCAACCCACGAATCATAAAGTTCAATCTTGGGAGTAATATCCCGCACACCTACTCCAACTTCTAATTGATTTACCTGACCCCACTTTCCGGGCTCTGGAAAAGTAATGTCTATAGAAGTTCCTCGGTGCGGACCCCTAGTAGTTACAAAAAGAACAAAGATTAAAAGAAGAGCAAAAACTGCCAAGAGTATCGATCCTCTTTTGAGGTACAGTAAAAACTTCATTCTTAATTTTTCTCAGTCCAATTCCCAGATGAATATTGGTTCGGGAAAGACATTCGGAGCAAGTCGAAACGATTGTGTATAAAAAATTGCCACACTTGCAACACAAGCGTGGCAATAATTCAGGTAATCTAAGTAAATTATTCCTTCACCCTTTTCATTTGAAAAGTGTAGTCAGCCGATTCTGAAACGTTACCAGACTCATCTGCAGAAAACATATTAACTTCAATTGTCTGTTCATCAACTTTACGAAATGCAACTGCTGCTGTTTGTGTTTCACCGGCATCATTAATGCTCGTATACTTGAGCATCGGCATGTCACCTTTAGGGCCCCACTCACCCGTGATCTTACTGCCCCTAGAATTAAATCCTGACTGTTCTACTTTTCCGCTCTTTGGATTAATACCTATGACGCTAAATCCCTCGACTCCGGGCATTTTCAGATGCGAAGAAATGATGTGATCCTTCACTGCCCATTTATATGATATCTCCAACTTATCCCCATCTCTTTCAACGCTCCAGGAACCCATGATCCAACCGATCCCGTCTTGCTCAATTCTCTCTCCAAGAGATGCCTGAGAATTAAAAATTAAAGAGGTGCTAGCAATGATTATGAGGGTAATTAATTTCTTCATTTTAAGTTAAATTCTTGAGTTTAATTGTATGGAGCCCATACAAAAAGCTCCCGGAAAATATGTTAGCATCATACGGTTTAATTATCACTTTAAAAGTATTTATTACCTCCCCTCAATCCGCGACAGCACTCATCAAAATCTCAGCACATCCTTCAAGACACTGAATCTCTTCTTCTGAATATTCGTATTCCCCCGCCTTACCAACCCCAAGCGTTGCGACCACATTTCCTTCCTCATCCATTAAAGGAACAACGACAGCGCCCTCAACCTTAGTGTCTTTTGCTGATGGTCTGGCTACTCCGGAATCATCTGTCTGAAGATTGCACATTGTGACTGGTTCTTTTCGCTCAGCACAAATGCCAGCCATCCCCTTACCCACTGGAATCTTTTCAGCCATTGTAGCAATGTGGTCAGGAAGCCCAATCTGACAAACCATATGCAGAAAAGAATCGCCCAGGTCTGCTCGATGGAACGTGCAATTTGTTGCATTAAAAGATTCAGAAATCACTTTAAGTGCATGCCTCACTTTATCCTCAGCCCCATCATCTTTTGCAAAGATTCCGGAAATTTCAGAAATAACGTTAACTAATTCACTCATTATCTTTCAAAAGCACTGCGATCAACAGTGGCACCGCAATACAAACAGAAAGGCTTATTCCTCAATAATGGTCGATCGCACTGCGTACAATTTTCGATAGGCTTCTTTGCCACCTTACCGTCTTGATCTCCATCCCTAAGATCAATTTCATTAATCTTATCCATTAGTTGCTCATCAGTTAAATTCATTCCCTCTTTGATAAATTCCCACAGCGCCTCAGTAATCATTAATAACCGTTCAATTTCCTGTTGCTGTATGTCATTTTCCGCTTTAGCGCTACGCGCAATCTGACCTGCTCCTGTATTTAATGAATTAAACATAAATATTGTTATATCAAATTTTGATATTCGGGTGAATTTATTTTTTCTTCTTGAGACTTCGTTCAGGTCACCTCATTACTCTTTTCCTTTCCACAACCCACAAAAAAAATGACCGTTACCAGAGCAGTAAGCACAAAACGCATATCAAAACATCGATTCAGAAATCAACTAATCAAGTCCACAATCTTTTTTAGCATCATTTCTTTCTCTTGAGGTTAGGGACATGATCCTTCTCATTCTCTGGCATCCATTTTTTATAACCATTAATTAGACCTGAGTATTCAGGCTTCTGAGCAATGTTGTCCCACTCATGCGGATCCACCTCATAATCAAAAAGCTCCTCCGTTCCACCAGCATATCGAATGTAACGCCACCGCTCAGTCCTCATTGCATGATTCCCTTTCTTGTAAGTCATGGGGGCTGGCCTTTCCCAATTGTCCTGATTACCTTTGAGCAAAGGAATGGCACTCACTCCATCGCATGATCTATCTTGGGAGTTCAGTTGGTATTTTCATAAAAATCAAAATGACTAAGATGAAACAAAACTTTTAATGTCTTTCTTAGCCTGATTGAGGTCCGGTTTCCCGTCTTTAATAGAATAGTGAATGCGGTGAGTCGTAGTTGCCCCATTAGCATGCACGCTCACGAGGCGAATTTGGTGATTCCCTTCCTTAAGATCATTTATCTTAATCCAGAATTCATTATTAGGACTAAGAACGGAAGTCCAAGTAGTCGCATCATAATCATTATTAACTTGATATTTTTTTTGACCCTTATTTTCTCCATCGTTGTAAGCGATCATTGCTATAGCAGGAATAGTGGAGCTAACTTTACCTCTTAAGTGAAGAACCCCATCAGTATGTTTAAGACTTAATTTATCAATTGAAAGGCTCGAATTTAAAGCTGACTCTTTGGATGTTCCGCTAAAAACAGGATGCACTAGCAACCGAATCGCGTGAGCATTTGTGAGAAAAGACCCCTTACCTTCATCTCTCCACTCCTGACGATAAGTATAATTTCCTGCGCCCATCAAAGCCGTTCCCTTAATAGACTCGGATCTAGTTGCTAAATTATGAGGTAATGATAGGCCGTGCCCAAGCTCATGTATGGTCCCCCCTATGTAAGTCGTATTAAATCTCGCCAAAGTGAATGGCTCGTACCCCCTATGCTCTTTGACCTGAATTTTTGTATTTGTTTTATCCACTTTCAACCCATCAATGTTAAGCCAATCAGAATCTGCAACGAAACAGATGCCTTTGTTCTGGCTAGCACCCATTCCATAATAAGGGGAATAAATCTTCACTTTCTTGCCATCAGTTCTTGAAAGCCCACAGACTATTAGAAGCGTTTCCGATTTGGCATCTATTCCTTTCTTGGCCAATGCTTTTGCAACCTCATTGTAAATTCTCCCCCCAGATTTATAAGAATATGTTCCATCATCATTGGCTGTTCCCTGCACTTCATGAAGCTTTAAGTTGCCGTTCTCCTTCTCCAACGAAAGCCTACTTTTCCCATAACCAAGCTTTGCCATCTCAACAGAAAAGAACTCTTGGATGTCATGCATTATCCTATCCCACCTCTGAAGATGATTTTTTAGAGGCTCCCTGTCCTTTGGATAAAAATATACCACTCTCAGTTTTTTACCTTCATCTACCGGGTCTTCACTTTGCCATTTCCTAATTTTTCCTACTATATACTTAGCTTGATGAGATTGTGAATTAACTTTGGACCAATCAAATGAATCACTAGCTAACTCTCTCGCCTCTCTGGCAAATTGCGTAAGCGTAAGAAGAAGAAATGGTAACAATATTGGTATAAGTTTTTTCATTAAATTTAAGATTTGATTTCTCTGTTAACTAACTTTGCAATGAAGTAAAGTTTAATATTTAATGAACTCACTTGTCCCTAAGCGACATGCCTAATTCTTCGGCTCGACCATCTGGCAATTCCATAATCTGAATCTTTCGAAAGTGAATTTCAGCGCCTTCTGATTCCAAGCACAAGTACCCTTTCCTAAGATCCGCTTCCCGAATTCCATTAACAAACTTTCCATTAATTGACAACTTTACAGTGCCGTCCACTGCAACGACCACGTATCGGTTCCATTCACCTTTTCCTTTGCATCTCATTTCATAAGACATGCTCCGACTCCCACGAGGATTTTCAGGAACTGCTCTCATCCCACCGGCTCCGAAAAGTTCACCACTGACATAACCGAGGTGATTTGGCTCACCATTCCTTTTCTTATGGATATACGGCCACTGGAGCTCAAGCATTTGAACTTCCATGCCCTTAGGTAACCTCCCCTTAGGTTTAGCATCACTCCACAAAAAGACTCCCGAGTTTCCACCAGCTTCCATATGTCGCCATTCAATGACCAATATAAAGTTCTCGTATTGCTTTTTGGACCGCATAACACCTATAGGATGCCCTGTGCAAATTATCATACCATCTTTGACTGACCAAGTATTAGGCGAAGTATTAACATCAACCCAGTTCGTCAGATCTTTACCATTGAATAAATTCACAAAACCCAGTGCCTTCTCTGAATCTTCATCCTCATTTCCTGAAACACTTAAGACAAACAACACATTTAGCAGTGAGTAAATTAGTAGAAACTTTTTCATACAATTAGAATAGTTCATACATGTCATTTCAACAAAGCAGAAAAGGAACTCCTTTGGATTTATCGGACCTAAAAAAACAGGCTGCTGTCACAATAGAAGAAAAAACCTCCAAAACTCCTACGCGACCTGAACAGCCTGTTAGACGCGTTAATTAGCTACTCTCGTGCCAACCCCCATACTGATTTCCAATAAAAATACTTTATCCTAATTATCAGTTATCCAACTTGACCTCAGGCTTAATTCCCGTGTTTTGTTCTA
The DNA here is from genome assembly GCA_002708885.1 of Verrucomicrobiales bacterium. Classification (GTDB taxonomy): domain Bacteria; phylum Verrucomicrobiota; class Verrucomicrobiia; order Verrucomicrobiales; family DEV007; genus EC70. The sequence continues at coordinate 46,508 of PAPL01000004.1, forward strand.
ACTTATTTAGGATGTGGGGCGCATAGACATTGCCCTGCTCTGCTGACATTCGCAACCATTTGATAGCCTCATCTAAATTCTTTTCTACTCCAGATCCTCTCTGATAACTCTGACCTAAAAAGAGCTGAGCCGATGCATCACCTGACAGCGCCTTTTCTTTCAACGCTTTTACCTCGGCAGAGATTTCCTCATCACCGTCCTCTTCTTCTTTTGGAGTGGAAGAGCCCGAATTATTTGATTCCTCATTGGGCAATACTGAATCCACATCAAGGAGAGGAGCCTTTTCTATTGTCTTGTTTGAACCGATATTTTTTTCTTCTTGAGGATTCGTTCCGGCCACCTCGTTACTTTTCTTCTTTCCGCAACCCAAAAAGAAAATGACAGGTACCAGAGCAGCAAGCACAAAACGCATATCAAAACATCCATTCAGAAATCAACTAATCAAGTCCACAATCATTTTTTAGCATCATTTCTTTCTCTTAAGATTAGGGACCTGATCCTTCTCATTCTCTGGAATCCATTTTTTGTAATCATTAATTAGACCTGAGTATTCAGGCTTCTGAGCAATGTTGTCCCACTCATGCGGATCCACCTCATGATCATAAAGCTCCTCCGTTCCATCAGCATATCGAATGTAACGCCACCTCTCAGTCCTCAGTGCGTGATTGCCTTTTTTGTAAGTCATTAGGGCGGGCCTTTCCCAATTCTCTTGATTCCCTCTGAGCAAAGGAAGAACACTCACTCCATCGCATGATCTATCTCTCGGCATACCACAAACCTCCAAAAGGGTGGGATAAAGAACTGTCAGATCGACCGGCACCTTGCAAAGGCTCCCCTCCTCCGTCATTCCTGGTACAACAAAAACGAAAGGGACATGAGTGCTTTTTTCCCATAACATAAATTTCTCAATATGTTCTTTTTCTCCCAGATGAAATCCATGATCAGACCAAAGAACAATGACAGTATTATCTTTAGGTAAACTGCGCTCGACCTCATCCAGCAACTTACCGACCTGAGCATCAGCAAAAGCACAACAGGCCGCGTATGATTTAACAAAATCACGATAAGATCCGGGCATCTTTGCCTCCAACTTTTGCATTCCTTGCCAGAACCATTTCGTACTCCTATGAAGCTTCGATGCTCCCTCAGGCAAGTCCAGCAAATCGTTTGTCTTACGCTTTGGCATGGGAACATCCCCAACTATCGAGTGATACTTTTTAGGTGCAAAAAAAGGTGAATGGGGTCGGTAAATCCCGCAAGCCAAGAAAAGAGGCTTGTCACCATTCGAATTTTTAATCGAATCGATACAATATTCTATAGTGTTATAATCTATGCTGTCTTCTTCTTTTGGGAAAATCCCCCAATCCGTGCGTATGGAACCATACTCTGGAGCATTATTTAACTTCTTAGCTGGGTGAGGCTGAGGAATCATGTGCTGAAAGGAATCAAAAGAGGGTCCGTCATGAAAGGCTCCGTTGAGTTTATGATGGAAAATCTTACCGGCACCTTTTACTGAGTATCCAAAATCTTTAAACTTCTGAAAGATAGTCTTACGGTTTGGTAAGGCTCCTCTCCAATCACTGTTATTGCCATAAACACCAGTAGTCGAAGGCCTGAGACCTGTAAGAATTGAAACCCGTGATGGGTTACAAGCTGGCGAAGGACAATATGCATGGGTAAAAAGCATCCCCTTACTAGCTAACCGCTCTAAGTTAGGTGTCTTGATAGGTGAGTCCGGATCAAGCAAAGAAATCCAGTCATTCATATCATCAATTGCTATGAAAATAACATTGGGACGATCAAGGGCATGAGTAAAATTAACTGCCCCCAAAAACAGTACGAGTAAATGAAATGAAATTTTCTTAATCATATAGTTGTTATATCTTGATATAAGAAGACATTACTTTATAAGAAATTAAAATATTAATTAGATCCGACCCACAATGAAATTCATCGCAACAATAATATCATCCATAATAATTCTTAGCAGTCTGACAATGGTTCAAGCTGACGAAAAGAAACAAAAAAATCTAGAAGCTGTAGCTAAAAAAATCAAAGCCGCAGTTAAAGCGGGAAAGATCACAGAAAAGGAAGCCAAAGCAAAATTCACAGCACTCAAAAAACAAGGACATGAAAAGAAAGGTCCTAGCCTCGCTGAATGGATAAAAAAAATTCAGATCTTAGTAAAATCAGGTGAGCTAACCAAAGAGGAAGGAGCAAAAAAAATAGCTGCTCTCAAGAAAAAGGAAGCCGCCACAAAAAAATCTAAGAAGACAACTCCCAAAAAGAAGAATTCAAAAAAATCTTCAGCCAAGAAAGAAAACACTGAAAAGGCCGCCGCAAAAAAAAGAGCTGCTGCTAAAAAAAAAAAATAGCTGAGACCGCTGCCCGTGAAGCGGCAGCCAAGAAGAAAGCCAGAGAAGATGCAGCAGCCAAAGCTACTCGTGAAGCCGCCACGAAAAAAAACGCCCGAAAAACAAAGGCCGCGCCTGAGACAGCACCTAAAAAACCTGCAGCTAAAAAAAATCATCTCGGACAGGAATAAGAGGCAGAAAATAATAAAGTTCACTACACTTTACGTCTAAGTGAAGGCACTCGATCTCTCAGTACATTTGTTTCATTCTTCTTATAATTGAAACGACAAAGAAGTCATTATTCATTGATGATCACGTTCTCCAGAATCGCTTTAGTCCTAATAACCATCTACTCCCTTTCCTCAGTCAGTGCCATTGACAGAGAAAAAGTAATTAAAATTGGCAAGCAAAAGCAACTCTTTGTCGACCATTTCATCATTGACACTCTTGAAAATGTCAGCATTGAGGTGGGCCAAGCACAAAAATATGGAGTCGTGATGGAACCTACCTTACCGACGGATTTTCAAACCGGCATGGTACACGATGGCCCGGACGGCGGCGCTGGCTACTCATTTGGAGAGTCGGCCTTCTGCTGGTTCTTCTCCCCACACTGGGACGAACAAAAGAAAATGTTCCGCTTGTGGTACATGCCCAGTAAACGAAAGGGCATCGGGCTTGCCTACGCCGAGTCGAAGGATGGGATTAACTGGACCAAGCCGATGGTCTCCAAAGATGGCAAGAGCAACATTGTAATGGAGCCTGCTAATGGCGCGGGATTAGACGGCGTAACCGTCACAATCGACCCGTCTCTTCCGTACGGGTCGTCGGAAAAGTACAAGGTCGCCTATTTTCCCCACCCCGGTAAGTGCCAAACTCATCTGGGCTACTCTGCTGACGGCATCAACTGGAAGCATTATAACAACGGGAACCCGGTAACAGGCAGGGCCGCGGATTTTAGCAATAAGATTACCTGGGATCCGAACCGGAAAAAGTATCTGCTGTTATGCCGTCAGGACTTCGGAGCTGCAGGGGGAATTGGCGAACTGCGCGGGGTCCGCATCATGGAGCATTCAAAGAGTAACGATCTAATCAACCATCCTATGGCATGGAAGACGCTGACGAAGTTTGTGCTGAACGATCCTAGCAAGGCCATCGTTCCAGGCAGCAGGAATGTGCCCGAACGGCAGATCCATACCTTCCCGATCTGGTATTACGAGGGGGTGTGGTTCGGTCTGACCGACGTTCTGGTTGCGACGGATGTACCCGTTCCCCACGGCAAGCAGGACTACCAGACGAGGCATGAAAAGGGTGTGTGGGAGTTTTACATGGCACCGTCTCGCGATGCAACCAACTACAATTTCGAGATAGCAGCTTACCCCCGCAAGCCACTGATCCCTCGCGGCCCGGACGGGAGTTTCGACAAAGACTGTGCCCGCCCGCCGGCGAACATCATCACGCATAATGATGAACACTGGATCTACTACTTCGCGACCAACGAACGCTGGGGTGCACGGTTCTGGGACGCCCGACTGGCCCTTGCCAAGCTGCGACTCGACGGATTCTTTTACCTCAACTCCGAAGCCAAAGAAGGAAAAGTTATTACGCGCCCCTTCATCTTTGAAGGTGATGATCTTGAACTTAATGTGAATGCTCTGAACGGCTTCATTAAAGTCGAAATACTAGATGAAAAAGGAAATGATATCCCGCAATTTTCAGGAAAATCAGTGAAGACTTACCGTGGGCATAACAGCTTAAGACTTAAACCAAAATGGAACGGCCAAGCAAATTTAAGTTCCTTAAAAGGTCAGACCATTCGCATTCGATTTACTCTTCAAAACACTAATCTCTATTCATTCAAAGTCTTGTAATTGATTAGGAATATACCAAAATCCTAACACTCATCAAGAGATGA
>PAPL01000005.1 GCA_002708885.1 Verrucomicrobiales bacterium
GCTTTGCGGAAAGTGTCAATGAGCCCGGCCTGAGTCACTTTAAGTGTGGCCGGGTACTGGACAGGCAAAGGCACGATTTTTTGTTCTGCTGCTGCCTTTGTCCAGTCCTGGAATGAAGGTTCATTGAAGTCCCCAGTAATGAATACTGGAGATCCTGTTTTGACTGCTGGAATGACTTCACTGAGCATCCTGTCGACCTGATCGCCTCTTGCCTTTGTGGCCCAGTGAATAGCTTCTTCGGCTGTCTTAATGAATGGAGCATTTCCGTATGGAATTTTCTTTAATTGGTAAGGTTGATAAGGAGAAGGTCTAAAATGGGAATTAAATAAATAAACTTGTGTTTCTTTATCGAGCTCAATAGCGGCGCCCCATCGGCTTTGGGTCTTTTCTTTGATCGGGTAACGGCTCAGGATTGAGGTGTTTCCTCCCTGTGCAAAATGATACCAGCCGAGTGAGTCTGCAATAATTTTACTGCTGTCTGATTTGCCGTGCATGGTTTCCTGCATTCCTACAATGTCTGCCCTTGCTTTGATGATTGCTTCTGTAGTTTGTTTGAGAGGTTGTTTGCCCGCCGCACCACCTACCCATATATTGAATGTCATGACCCTCAGGGTGATTTGTTCGGCCATTAATGAGTATTGACTCCAGAACAGCATAACAATAGTTCCTATGAAAAAAGGTAATTTAGACATTCGAAGAGAAATTTTAGTATTATTTCTATTACTTGGCATTTGCGTTAATACCCACTAATCACTATTATAAGTCCTTTGCAAACAATCGGTTCCGGTTAACGGGCAAAAAGTATGGGAAAACCTCAAAAATATATCTCAGCTTTTGTTCTGCTGTGCGCTGCTTGCTTCTGCAATTCGTGCGGATCAAAGAAAAGTCTCGACACTTCTTCCCCAACGAGTCAGCAGGTGAGTCTTGAGCCAGGAGAGCTGAAAGAACTTTATTTGCACGAGGAATTCTCAAAGGGGAACAGTAAAAGTTCTGCTCTCTTTGAACCGATAGCTGCTGAAGATTCTGGAATTGATTTTGTTAACTTGGTTGATAATCAGCATCCACTCAGTCGGCTCTATATTCTTGGTTATGCGTGTGGAGGAATTTCAATTGGGGACGTTGATGGGGATGGTTGGGATGATATTTATTGTACCGGGGGTCCAGGGGACAGTGTTCTATATAAGCAGGTCGGTAAGCTTAAATTTGAGGATATCACATTGGAGTCTGGAGTGTCCGCTAAAGGGCATTGGAGTGTCTCCTCACAATTCGTTGATGTAGACAATGATGGTGACCTTGATATTTATGTCTGTAATTATAATACGCCGAACCTGCTTTTCATTAATGATGGTAATGGTGTTTTCACCGAGTCTGCCAAGGATTCCGGAACAGATGTCAAGGACGCGAGTCTTTCTGCCCACTTTGCAGATTATGATAATGACGGTGATCTGGATTATTATCTCATAACGAACCGGCTCATTCGTGCCGGAGGACTGCCGACGGCGAAGGAGGCAACTTACGTCACAGCTGATGGGAAACCGGCGCTTCGTCCTGAGTTCCGGCAATATTATGAAATCTATGAAAAGGCAGATGGTAAATATACTATCAGAACCATTGGCCGGCCTGACCGACTNTTCGAGAATGATGGTAAGGGTAAGTTCCGTGATGTAACGAGAGAGGCTGGGATNGAGGATAGTGCCTATGGATTATCAGCCGCATGGTTCGACTATGATGGTGATGGATTGATAGATATTTATGTTGCTAATGATTTCCAGGACCCGGATTACTTTTATCGTAACAACGGGGACGGTACATTCAGTAACGTTATCAAATCTGCAGTTCCTCATACTACGTGGTTTTCAATGGGAAGCGATGTTGCAGATCTAAATAATGACGGTCTTTTGGATCTTTTCGTATTGGACATGGCTGCGACTACGCATTACAAGGCAAAAATTGCCATGGGGGATATGAGTGCTTTCAAGGATTTCATGGACACCTCTGTTCCACGTCAGATGATGCGCAATGCACTTTTCATTAATAGTGGAACTTCACGGTTCCTTGAAAGCGCATGGCTCAGTGGTCTTGCAGCTTCTGGCTGGTCATGGGCTGCTAAATTATCTGACTTTGACAATGACGGATTCACTGATGTCTTCGTTTCTAACGGGATGAGTGCGAATATCCGTAACCCGGACGCACATTTTAGAATGTTGATTGATGGCAAGGAAAGGTTTGTTCCCTATTCGCAGTCCCTGCTTAATGGGAGGGAAGAATGGCAACTTTGGCATAAAACAGGACTACAGAAAGATACGAATCAGGTCTTTCAGAACCTTGGCCATTTAAAGTTCAAGGACGTTTCTAAGGACTGGGGCCTTGACCATTTAGGGGCAAGTTATTCTGCGGCGACTGGGGATCTTGACCGGGACGGAGACCTTGATCTTATCGTTGCGAGTCTCGATGAGCCGGTCAAGATATTCCGTAATGATAGTGCGCAGAACAGAGTCACTCTTTCTCTACGCGGTAACGAATCTAACCGATATGGGATCGGTGCTGTGATCCGTGCAGTTTCGGGTACAGGTAAACAGACAAAAATCATGAATCCGATGACAGGCTATGCTTCATGTAATGGGCCTGTCATGCATTTTGGAATTGGAGATGAGGACAGAATCGATCGTCTTGAAGTGGAGTGGCCGGGCGGATCCATACAGTCCTTCGAGAACATTGCAGCCGGATCTCATTATGTTGTCTCGCAGAGCAAGGAAACTTCTCCACCAGAAAAAGAGAAAAAAGAGAGCGGCACTGAACCTATGTTTGCTCCGGTTAAATCCATTCAGTCAGCACCTCACGAGGAGACATTNTTCAATGATTTTGCCCAGCAGCCCTTACTGCCTAATAAGCTTTCTCATTTGGGTCCTGGAATAGCGGTGGGAGATACGGACGGAGACGGTGTTGATGAAATCGTACTTGGCTCAGCTCGTTCTGAACCGATTGGAATACACCATAACCGTGATGGTCTTATTTCTTGGAAAGAGATTTCTGCAAGTTCAGTTCACAACAGCTCCGAGGACATGAGCCCATTACTGTTTGATGCGGATCTTGACGGGGACGCTGATCTCTTTGTTGTGAGTGGAGGCGTGGAGTCTGGGCCCGAAGAGTTGAGAGATAGATTATATTTAAATGATGGTAACGGGTCATATGNNCATGTGCCTGATGGAGCTTTACCTGACCTCATGATCAGTGGATCCGTCGCTTCGGCAGCTGACTTTGACCGTGACGGAGACTTGGATGTTTTTGTTGGAGGGCGGTTACGGCCCGGAAAATATCCTACCGGCCCAAAGAGTACATTATTAGTTAATGAAACTGTTAAGGGAGAGAAGGTGCTCTTTACTGATCGTACAAAGCAACTTTGTCCTGAAATTGAAAATTGCGGAATGGTNACNAGTGCACTNTGGTCAGATGCGAATGGGGACGGGTGGATTGATCTGTTGCTGAGCATTGAATGGGGANCGGTTCGAATATTTATAAACAATGAGGGTAAGTTAAAAGAGACCACTCANGATTCAGGGCTCAAAGAATATTCAGGTTGGTGGAATGGTCTCGCGGGGAGGGACCTTGACGGGGACGGAGACATTGATTATGTGGCCACTAACTTTGGGCTCAATACCAAGTACCATCCTTCCAAGAAAAAACCGTCCCGGATTTATTATGGTACCTTCGGTGAGTCATCTACACCAAGTATCGTTGAAGCAAAAGTTGCTGAGGACTGTATTTTACCTGTCCGGGGAAAGAGTTGCTCGCAAAATGCGATGCCCTTCGTAAGAGAAAAATTCAACACATACCACAAGTTTGCCTCCGCTACCCTGACAGATATTTATACTCAGACAGCACTTCAGCAATCCGAGTCATTTGAGGTTAACTACCTTAAGAGNGTTGTATTCATCAATGATGGTAAGGCCAATTTCAAGGCAGNNCCTTTGCCGGAACTNAGTCAGATCGCTCCGGGATTCGGTGTCATTGCCACTGAGGTTAATGGGGACGGAAAAGCTGACATTTACCTGGCACAAAACTTTTACCATCCTCAAAGAGAGACTGGAAGAATGGCAGGTGGCATGAGCGTTTTATTGTTAGGTGATGGGTCCGGATCCTTNAATGAGATCTGGCCCAATAGAAGTGGTCTGACAGTTCCTGAAGATGCGAGAGGACTTGCATCATGCGATTTGAACGATGATGGATGGGTTGACTTTGCAGTTGGAGTCAATGACGGCAAAATGAAACTCTTTGAAAATAAAATGAGTTCTAATTCTGAAAATAAGTCATTCATGATCAGGCTCTCTGATGGGCCCGGTAATCCAACCGGCGTTGGGGCAAGGGTCCGCGTCGAATTGAGCGATGGATCGACTCAGACTGATGAGGTCAGGGCCGGAGGCGGTTACTTGTCCCAGTCTTCTTCTGGATTATTTTTTGGGCTTAGCGCTGGTAATGAGATCAAAAATATTAAGGTGCGATGGCCTGATGGAGAAGAGACTGATCATCAGTACTCTTCGGGAAATCATAAGGTAATTATTACCCGGACCGCTCAATAGCGGCACTGATATTGAAGAGAATCGTTTGCCAAAACCACAAGATGAATGACTGGATTTTAGTGCCGGTTCTGATGATTTGTGCTTTGTTTTTTTTGGTTTCTTGTAAGAAAAACCCTGAAGAAGAATCGGGAAATAATTACCGGATTGAGGGCCCTGAAAATTTTCAAGTAGAGAACACTGAAAAGGATGAGGAAGGTCACCAGAGGATGCTTAATTTACTTGCAGGGATCCGGTTGACTTCCAAAAACAATCAGTATCTGGGTGATGGCAGAGCAAGGCAGGCACGGGAACTTCTTGCTAATGCAACTCCGCAAACGCCGGTCAAGGAGAACTGGTTTCATCATCGCATACTCGGATGGGCTGAGCTTAATCTAGGGAATGAGATCGAGGGCATTAAGCATTTGAAGCTTGCCTATGATCTTTTGCCAGAAGTGAAAGATTCGATAGAGGAGAAGAGGGTCATGGAAAATATTTTCATGCTGGGAGTTGCCTGGATGAGACGAGGTGAGACAGAGAACTGTTGCGCCAGATTNACACCCGAGAGNTGCATCATTCCTATACGTGGCGGAGGCCTTCACACGAAGGAGGAAGGTTCCAGGAATGCCATAAGATACTTTGAAGAAATTCTCAAAAAAGCTCCCGCAAAATCAGTTTGGCATTACAGGGCAAGGTGGTTATTGAATATTGCCTGGATGACCCTTGGNCAGTATCCGGGTTCGATTTCTAAGGATTATTTNATTCCTGAGGACTCCTTCCGTAGCAATTATCAGTTTCCGGTNCTGCATAACATTGCTTCTGATCTGGGCATCGATACTTTTAATTTNTCTGGAGGAGTCGTAATCGATGATTTTAATAATGATGATTATCTGGATATTTTTACCACTTCATGGGCATCTGATGCGAATCCCAAGCTGTTCATTAGCCGCGAGGACGGTTCGTTCACAGAGTCGCAGGTCCCAACGCACCTAGAGGGGATTTATGGAGGCCTGAACGTTGAGCCGGCAGACTATAATAATGATGGTAACCTTGATCTTTTTGTTCTCCGAGGTGCCTGGCTCGCAGCAGCTGGCGGTTATCCTAATTCCTTACTCAGGAATAACGGGAACGGAACGTTCACGGACGTGAGTTTTAATCTCGGTCTTGCCAATATCCATCGTCCGACCCAGACCGCAGGTTGGGCAGACTTTGATAATGATGGGGATCTGGATCTTTTTGTCGGTAATGAAACGACCCCCGGCAATAAAGCTCCTTGTCAGTTGTTTCGTAACGATGGAGAGAAGGGTTTCGTTGACGTTGCCTTGAGCGCTGGAGTTACAAATGACAGGTTCACTAAGGGAGTGAGCTGGGGAGATTACGATAATGACCGTTATCCAGACCTTTACGTTTCGAATTTTCGTTCTGAAAATAGGCTATACCATAATAACGGAGATGGTACTTTCACGGACCTTGCTCCAAAACTAAAGGTGACTGACCCTTCTTCTAGTTTTCCTGCATGGTTCTGGGACTATGACAATGATGGAAACTTGGACATTTTTGTTTCAAGTTATTCCGGAAACATTGAACATGTTGCCGCTCACCGTCTGAATGAGGATGCTGATTTTGAAACGCTTTGTCTTTACCGCGGAGACGGTAATGGAAATTTCATANATGTTGCTANTGATGNGGGGCTCCAGGACCCTGTCCTTCCTATGGGATCAAACTTTGGTGATATTAACAATGATGGATACCTTGATTTTTATCTGGGAACCGGTGATCCCGGATTCGGTAGTCTCATGCCGAACCTTATGTATTTGAATGTTGGTGGTAGCAAATTTGTTGATGTGACCATGGCTTCCAGGCTCGGTCATCTTCAGAAGGGGCACGCTGTATCTTTTGCTGATCTAGATAATGATGGAGACCTTGACCTTTTCGAGCAGTTAGGAGGCGCTTATCCTGGCGATGCTTTTAGGGATGCCCTCTTTGAGAATCCCGGCTTTAAGAACCATTCAATCACTGTCAAGCTTGTTGGTAAGGAAACGAACCGGTCCGCGATTGGCGCAAGAATTAAAGCCACCTTCAATGAGGGTGGTAAGGCACGTTCAGTTTACAGGCATGTTAGTTCTGGCGGCAGTTTCGGTGCCAATCCCATGCGACAGACTATAGGAACGGGTAGCGCAGAAAAGATACAGAGCCTTGAAATCTTTTGGCCCGTGACAGGCGCAACTCAGAAATTCACAGAAATTGAATGTGACCAGAGCATTGAAATTGTTGAAGGTTCAAATACATACAGGCCTCTGGATCTGACTCCGAGACCCTTCCTGAAGAAAAATTCCGGATAAGNTTTTATAGAGATTTACTTTACATTTGTTACAATGAGAGGTTTTTTATGTCGCCTCTCCCTCAAATAATATCTACTAAGAATAACCTCTTTCCCTCATCATGAGACTATCCTTTCTTTTGATCCTATCTANCATTGCGTTTTCATCCTCAGTCATTGCTGATGTTCTGAAAATATCAGACGGTTCGCGACTCTTTGGAAAAATCATCAAAGTTGAGGACGGTACAATTAGTCTTAAGACGACATATGCTGGAACGATCAAGGTAAAGCAGAGTGAGGTCCTATCATTTGAGACCGAGGATCCTGTATTAGCGAATCTTAAAGGAGGGAAGATCTTGACTGGGGCCGTGGAATCTAAGGGTGATAAGGTAAGNATAGGAGAGGAGAACTCACTAGGACTTGTGAATTTGTCGCAGATCTTGAGCTTAAAACCGGATCCGGGTAAGGAACCTAAAAAGGATTGGATTTTCTCTGCTGGCTTTGATCTCCTTGGTAAGCAGGGAAATACCGAAGAAATGAGCCTCGGAGCCAACGCTTTAATTGCAAGGAAGGGACCCAAAGACGAACTTAAGTTTACTGCGGAATTTGAGGATAGAGAAAAGAACAGTGAGAAGACCGCGGACCGTATAGCCGGTGGAGCTTCTTATGAATATTTTTTTAAGGATTCACTTGGCTGGTACCTTAGGTCAGAGCTCGAAAGTGATGAGATTACTTCAGTAAATTTACGTTCAACTACCGGAGCCGGGGCTTCTTACAGACTACTTAACAGGGACAGGCAAACTCTGGTCGTTCGGTCAGGCCTTGGGTACCGGTTCATTGATTATGAAACTATGAAGGAGGATGAGTCGTCCCTGACTCTAGATTTGGGTCTGACTCATAATTACAAATTCAATGATATGGTGTCGATTGCCAGTCAGTTGAGTTACGTTCCCGGGATCGGCAGTTCGGAAAATAACCGNTTCGTTCATGATAGTACGCTCGTTTTTCCGATTGGAAATGGTGAGCGTTGGAGTCTGAAATTGGGCATTAAGAATGAATATGAAACCGAACCCGCGGTCCCAGAGAAGTTGGATACGACCTATTACTCAAAGATGAGTTTTTCCTGGAAATGATTATGCGGGTTATCCATCGAAGCTAATCTCAGGCTTTTTACGGACTGACATTTCTGTCCTGAGAAAGTTTGAGTCTCTGAATCCGAACGATTTAGCTATTAAGACTTCGGGCAATCTTTGCGAGGTCGTTTTGTACAGTTCTACACTGTCATTGTAACCCTGACGCATGAGGGCCACCTCATTTTCAACAATCCGCAATTGTTCCATCAAATTACCTAACATTTCATGCCCTTTGAGTTCGGGATACTTTTCTGCTAAGGCGAATAGTCGTTCCGTTAATTGGGTTTCAGTNTGCATGATGGCGTCAATTTCTTCTGTAGAGAAATTTCTTTTCTGGCCAATCGATGTTCTTAATTCGCTGATTCTGGTATGAACTTCCTTCTCGTGTTCGAGGTATGATTTNGCTGCGGACTCGATATTAGGAATCAGTTCTGAGCGTTTCTGTAAGGAGACTTCGATGTTAGAATGGGCCCTCTTGACNCTGTTTCTTAAGAATATCAGATCATTGAACATCAGAATAAACGTACTCATAATGAGGAATNCCGGAGCAGTCAGGGATGATAGGATAAAATCGCTCGGTGAATAGGAGCCNGTCCCGGCAAAATAGAGGAGGACCAGAGTCACTATACCGATGAAACCGCAACTGACCCGGAAAAGACCGGCTCGACTTACCTTAAGCATGGTTTCGAGCTCTGTCCTATCTGAAATTAGAAAAGGAAATCCATCATTATCGCCGTCTGCCATCTGCAGGCTTTCTCCCGCGATCGGTTCGATCACGGCCGATCCTAGGAGGTAGATTTCCTGATTTTCTGCAATGTGCCATTCGTAATAGGTCCGTCGACCTGAGCTTCGNGTTTTTTTCAGCTCACAAATGAATTCAGCGCCGAAAGGAACGACTCTCGTGTATCCTTCCTCGTCCTTGCAGAGGAAAGGAACCATCTCGGTACGGTCTTCGATGATTACCGTTTTCTTTTTCTTCCCTGAGCCTCTTTCCTCGGTGATTTGGTACCGATAATATAGGCATTTTTCATTGGTAAGAGGCCCAATGACCCTGTGTTCATCACCTTCATAAAGGACAGTACTTCCTTTTATTTCCGCAGGACCGAAGGCTAGTCCCTGTGAAAGTGACGTGGGCACATTTTCAATGTACCGTTTGGTTTTGATTTTTTTGAAACCGAAAAATGTGCCCAAGATGCCACCGACCAATGCAAGTAATCCACCGCCTATTGCCAACCATTTAGGCATGGGGCTATTTCTGATTGTTGAGTCATTTGGGCGTATCTCATCGGGACCGAAGATGGANNCGCGTTCATATATTTTCCAGAACTTAGAGAGGTGCCTTTCCGGGAACCGTTTTAGGATGGCGTTGTTTCTTTCAATGGCCGCGGCGTAGTCATTCCTGATTCCAATGGCGCGGGCCTTGGCCTTCTCATCTTTGATCGNCTCCAATGATTGAGGAACTGATTCCCATTCGAAAGACTTTCCAAGTATATTTATGATGGCTAATCTNGCATGGCCTTCATGACGTTTGAGTCGCTCATCGCCATCCTTAATGTCAGCGGCCATCATGTTGATTCCCATTACAGTGAGGATCAGTACATTCAGTGCCGAGAGTATGGACAGGAATATCAGGATCCTGTGAATGCTGAACATGAAGCACAAGAATAGGACCCCCAAAGAAAAACAAACTAGACTTATGAAAGTGAGAAGGACTCCACTGCCACCTTGACCGGTCCGGGACTTTACGGCATTACCATCGCTTAGGATTGGAGAATAGGATCCCTCTTCGGNAAAATTAATTTCGTAATTACCTTCCTTGCTCATAACCATTGCAAAGGCGAAAANATTCTCCCCAATGTCTATTCTTCTTTCTGTCCACCGATAATCTCCGCTACGACGATAATAGTCTTGTNNAAGGCTCGGGCTTTCATCCGCTTCATTTATGAGTGAATCGAGTGAAACGAGCACGTTACCTGTGTTGTCTTTGATTCTGAAGAATTTTACGTATTGGGTCCCTGACTCTACCGTTGACCAGCTTTCGTTACCGTCCGAGTCNTCAGATCGTTTCTCCTTTGCATAATAGCAGTAAAAACAATTCGTGCCGCTGTATTTTGCCTTTACAAAGGCTCGGTTATTACGGGACGTTGCATTANTGCGTCGCCCATTTTCACGCGAACTGACTGCCATTCCGCGGATACTAACCTCACCTTGAATTAATGATATGACATCCGTTTGTGGTATCCTTTCAAGCTGCCGCATGTCCCGAATTTTTTGATACCCTTTTTTCTGTGAGTAACAACCGCCCCAGAGCAGAGGAATGATGATCCAGAGCCACTTGGATTTTACCGGTAACTTCAAGGGAGCTGGGCTCCCATTATTTTTATCGGATCGCTTCCTTAACATATTCCTAAATCAAAATTAACTGATTTGAGTCTTATTCCAAAGTAATTTTGAATAATGAATTATTAAATAAAAGGGTTCTCGCACAATGATGGGAATCAAGTTAGGTTTTCTCATGCTTTTTAAATCCCTCATTTTATTTAGTTCATTTATTTTAAGCGCATCTGGCCTCTTGTGCGGTGCTGAACCGAGCTCTGAGAATGAGGAGCGGATCAGAGCTTATTTTAAAAGATATCCTGCTTCAGACGCTAATAATGACGGGATCTTAACGTATACTGAGCTAATGAGCCATCTGAAGGCAATGAGGAAGGCAAGTGGTCAGAACAAAGATGAGGGCGAGGAAAACGAGTTCAAGAAAGAAGTGGATATCCGTTACTCTGATAAGCACCAGCGAAATGTGTTGGATTATTATCCGGCCACGGTTTCTGGAGATCCTTCGCCGGTATACGTATGGTTTCATGGTGGAGGATTCAGTGGAGGTGACAAGAAGAGTGTTAGGAAAAATGGAGGTAAAATGATCAGGACTTATCTTGAAAATGGATATGCTGTCGTGAGTTGTAATTATCCTTACATTGATCGNNATAATGATGTTCTAAGAAATGGTATGCTCAATGAATACGTTGAGAATAATTATATTTCGAAGAATGAACCTGAGCACCAGAGTTCCAGAAATGAGTATCTTAAAATTATGCGTCACTGTGGCCGAGCTATTCAGTTCATCCGATCAAATGCTAAGGAATGGAACATTGACCCTGATAAGATTTGCGTTGGAGGCGCATCTGCCGGGGCACTGATCAGTCAGTGGCTTGCNTATAGCGATGATCTTGCGGTATCAGATTCCAAGGATCCTGTGTCAAGATTCAGCTCCAAGGCTCAGGTTGCTATTGGACACGTTCAGCCTTTAGGNACCGATTCTTTGGTCATGAAATATATGGATAAGGGGGAAGCNCCATTATTCATTTATTCTAATGCTCCTAAGAAAGATAAGATCCACCACCCTATCAATGCTCTTATGATTAGGGACAAGGCCAAAGAACTTAAAATTCCTTGCGTTGCCGTTGGAGGAGGGAGGAACGAATTGCCTGTTCCTANGGAAGGNGAATCGTGGTTAAGTATGCAGATAGAATTCTGTGCTAAACAATTAAAGTTAAGTGCCTCCAAAGTAGATTAGATTTTAATCATTTGAGNGGAGTCAAATATTTCATCCATGATGNCATTAACTNTCNGGTTACTTTTTTTACTGGNCATTCTTTACTCTATTTCGTTTGTTCCATTATCTGCGGATGAGAATCCGGAAATTAATCTTTGGCCAGCCGGTGCTGTTCCTGATGAGCCCGAGGGCATTGAGAAAAGAAAGAAACCAACTACTATCGATAAGGTTGGCAAAATGAGGATCGCTTATGTTGATNAGCCTTCAATTACTGTTTACAAGGCTNCGAAGGACAGATCTAATGGCACTTCTGTAATTATTTTTCCTGGTGGAGGATATAATATTTTGGCGTGGACTCATGAAGGAACTGAAATTGCAGAGTGGCTTAATTCTTTAGGCGTTTCGGCTTTCGTGCTCAAGTATCGTGTTCCTCGCCGTGATCCGGAGAAGCCCCATACCTTACCGCTTCAGGATGCTCAAAGAGCCATTCGGATCGTGCGCTCAAGGTCTAAGGAATGGGGCATTGACCCGGGGAGAATAGGGGTCCTGGGGTTCTCGGCGGGAGGACATCTTGCGGTCATGAGTGGGACTCACTATGGAGATAAGAGCTATGAAAGGATCGATGACGCTGATGACTTAAGTTCTCGGCCTGATTTTCTAATACCTATTTATCCAGCATATCTTGGTGACAGGAAGAACAGGGACCAGTTGTCGGGCCTTGTTGATATCAATAAAAATACGCCACCAATGTTTATAGCAATTACTCATGACGATTCGGACCGGGCCTACTACTCAGCGCTCCTCTATGCTGCTCTCAAGAAGAGTGGGGTCGTAGGTGAATTACACATCTATTCGAAGGGCGGGCACGGTTATGGAATGAGGAAGTCAAAGGATCCGGTGCATACCTGGCCCGACCGTTGTGCGGACTGGCTCAAATCGATGGGGCTCTTAGGACCTTAATTTAAAAGTGAGTTGCTACTTAACGGCCTCGATAAGAGCCTCAGGTGTCATTGAGAGTTCATTCATGACAGTTCCCCCTGGCGCACTGATGCCGAAACGGTCAATGCCAATGACTTTACCTTCATCCCCAACATATTTCCACCACAGTCCACTGACGCCAGCTTCGATGGCTATTCTTTTTTTGCAGGAACTTGGTAGGACCTCTTCCCTATATTCCTGAGTCTCTCTTTCAAATCTCTCGAAGCATGGCATCGATACGACTCGTACCCCATCGCCGATTTGTTCAGCAGCTGAAATGGCATGTTGTACCTCACTTCCACTTGCCAGAATTATCGTCGTCAGTTCTCCCTCTTCTTTCTTTGCCACGTAGCCTCCCCTAAGTGTTCCTGCCCGGCGCTCTTCTACGCTAATTCCATCCATGTTAGGTATTCCCTGTCTCGTTAACATCAGTGCTGTGGGTCCGTCTTTACGTTGCAGAGCACCGACGAAGGCCGCTGCAGTTTCTTCGGCGTCTGCTGGTCGGATCACATCTAGTCCAGGGATGACCCTGAGTCCGGAAACAGTTTCGACGGGTTGATGAGTTGGGCCATCTTCGCCGACTCCAACGGAATCATGGGTAAAGATATAAATGGTTGGCAGGTGAGCCAGTGCTGCGAGCCTAATTGATGGTCTAAGATAGTCGGCAAAAACCGCAAATGTTGCTCCGCTTGCACGGAAAATGCCGTCATAGGCAATTCCGTTCATGATTGAGCCCATTCCGTGCTCTCTGATTCCAAACCATATGTTGCGACCTTCGGAACTATTATTTTGTGGTTCAAAGTCTGTCGCTGACTTGATGTAATTTTTAGTCGATCCGTAAAGGTCCGCGCTTCCTGAGACCAGCATTGGCATTGCTTCGGCAATTGGCTGAAGGACCTCACCTCCTGAAGCCCTAGTGGCAAGTTTGGTTCCAGGATCAAAAGCCGGGACCAGATCCATCAGATTTTCGGGGACCTTACCCTCGATCCCATCAGAAAGCAGTTGAGCTTTTTCTGGATTCGCTGAGCTCCACTCCTCAAATTTTATTTTCCATGCATTGTATTTTTCAGTAAGGACCTTGGCATGTTCAGTGAAGTGGGCCCTTACATTTTCCGACACATAAAAAGTTTCTTCAGGGAGTCCTAGTCCTGACCTTGCTGATTCGGCGAATTTTGCCCCTCCCTCTCCGTGACCGGCGGCTGTGCCTGCCACTTCAGGGATGCCTCTGCCGATTTCAGTTTTGCATATGATCAATTTTGGCTTTCCATTGTCGTCTGATTTGGCTTTTGATATCGCCTCATTAATCGCGTCCAGATCATGGCCATCGATCGTATTTGTGTCCCAGCCCATTGCCTCGAACCGAGCCCCAGTGTCTTCTGTCTGGGTTTTCACGGCCATCGCATCTAGCGTCACGTCATTCGAATCATAAAGGAGTATGAGATTATCGAGTTTAAAGTGACCTGCGAATGCTACCGCTTCGGCAGCGACTCCTTCCTGAAGGCAGCCGTCACCGGCGAGGGCGAAAACATGGTGATCAATGATTGTATGGCTTTCAGTGTTGAATCTTGCCGAAGCCATCTTACCCGATACCGCATAACCGACCGCGTTGCCGATCCCTTGTCCTAGGGGCCCGGTAGTGGCTTCTACTCCGGGAGTCTCGCCAAATTCCGGGTGACCCGGAGTCTTGCTTCCGAGTTGGCGGAAATTAATTACCTCTTCGAGAGACAAGTCAAATCCTGACAGGTGTAGCCAGCTGTATAAGAACATTGAGCCGTGCCCAGCAGAAAGGATGAATCTGTCCCTGTTAATCCATTTTGGATCGGCAGGATTATATTGAAGTGATTCCCCATACAATACGGCTCCAATCTCCGCTGAACCGAGCGGTAGTCCCAAGTGACCGGATGAGCATTTATGAATAGCATCAATGGCTAGACCACGGGCATTATTTGCGGCTTCAGCTAAAATTTCTTTCATTTTCACGGGTGGATAATTTATGGCGCAGTTCGAATCGTGCAAGGGACAAGAATTACATAGCTAAAGGCTTGTCCATCGTAGGGCAGTATGAGAAAATAATAGGTAAAATAGCTACTATGAAAGCACGAAAGCACTAATCTCCACAATTCTTTTTTTAATAGCCTCTTCTGCGTATGTATTTGCTCAGGATTCGATTGGCTTCAGTTTTAATAGTGACCGCGATAATACTGCCATGGACGAGACNACAGTCGCAGGGGTTGTTCCTTCGCCGGGNTGGGTCAGCACTGATGGGGGNGCAGATGCTCAGGGAGGTGCGAACGGATCCATAAGTAACGCCGGAGTCACTGTTGAATGGAGTTGTAATGGGACCTGGAACACAAATAACGGTGTCAGTAACGGAGATAACCAACTAATGAATGGTTACATTGATGCGGTCGGCGGTGGCGGATATGCCGATGTCAATATCAGCAGTATTGACAGTTTTACCTTTGGCGGAAATTACGATATTTACGTCTATTTTGGAAGTGACGGGAACGGNAGGACAGGTAAAGTTTCATTNCAGGACGGCGAAACATATTCCTATACTACATTTTCTCAGCAGGGCGGAGGATTTCCCACGAACTATGTGAGGACTGAGGACACTGGCGATGGGAACCCCTCATCCAATTATGCGGNCTTTGAGGGACTTAGTGGGGACGCTCAAACCATTCAGATAATCCGCGGAAGTAACAACTCAGGCATTCATGGTATCCAGATCGTATCAGTTCAGGTTTTCGATGAGGATGAGGACGGGTTACCTGATAGCTGGGAGATTAATAATGATTTGGACCCGGAGGACAATGGGGAGGGAGATGTGAATAATGGTGCTGAGGGTGATCCCGATCAGGACGGAGTGACAAATATTGATGAATATGAAAACGGGACGGATCCTCAGGATGTTGATACTGATAATGATGATTTGAATGATAATGTTGAAACTAACACGGGCGTTTTTGTCAGTGCCACAAATACAGGAACGGATCCGAAATTGGAGGATACGGATACGGACGGATTGCTTGACGGTGCAGAAGTTGAGATAGGAACTAATCCGCTTAAGGAGGATACTGACGGCGATAAATTTTCCGATGCGGACGAAGTCGAGGCTGGCACTGATCCTTTAGATGGAAATAATTTCCCTGACATTCCTGATATTGAACCTCCGCTCGCTTATTGGAACTTTGATGATCAAGGCGCAAATGAGACGGCTGACCTCAGAGGCGATTATAACGGAATCGTTTACGGTGATCCNGAATATGTGACTGGACATTCCGGGTTCGCGATTCAATTCGACGGAATTGACGACTATGTATCAAGTGATGCTCCGATACTCAATGAGAAGACTGAATTTACGATGTCTGGATGGGTTAACTTTACTGCATCTCAGGGAAATCGTACGGGTTTGTTCGGGCAAAATGATTTGGTCGAATTCGGGATGATNAACGCAANTCANATGCAGCTATGGACTGTAACTGCGGGTGCGGTCAATGTGAGTTTTGGGCCAACGAGTGATGGATGGAGGCATATTGCAGTGAAGGGAACTGAAGAGGGNCAATTTATTTATCTTGATGGCGAATTAGTAGGCAGTGGAGGATCTCCGGTGCCTCTACCCACTTCAGGATTCAATTTTAATATTGGTGGAGGTGGTGTATATGATGGATCTGGCAATTGGTTTGAAGGTTCCATTGATGATGTTGCGGTTTGGGATGTGGCTTTATCTGATGAGGCCATTGCCAATCTTGCTAGTGGNGTCCTTTTGCCGGGAGGCCCTAGGGAGGATTCCGATGAGGACGGGCTCCCTGATGAGTGGGAGGAAAACAATGATCTTGATCCTGAGGATAATGGAGACGTTGATCCCAACAATGGTCCTGATGGTGATCCGGACCAGGACGGTCTTACTAATCTGGAGGAATTTGNCGCNNGGACAAGCCCTCAGGATGCTGATTCTGATGGTGACGGTCTAGATGATAGCGCTGAAACGAATACCGGGACATTTGTAAGTGCGACTGACACTGGATCTGACCCTAACAAGGCTGATACTGACGGTGACACTTTGAATGATGGATCAGAAGTTGACCCTAACCCCTACGTTACTGACCCCAACAACGCTGATACTGACGGTGACAAGCTCACCGATGCTGAAGAGATCCAGAACGAGGACAATAAAACTGATCCGACCAAAGAGGATACTGATGGTGGAGGAACATCAGATTCTGTTGAGATTGCCCTTGGCCTCAATCCATTGGATCCCGCAGATGACCAGTCAGGAGCTGGTGGCGGAACCAAGATTGGAATTAATTTCAACAGTAACCGTGGAGCAGAAGCTGAGCTGGGGCCTGACGAAATTGCCGGATTACCTGAAGTTGCTCAATTGAACTGGAATAACAGTGCAGGTGGTGCTGATGCAGTGGCAGGGGCCAGTGGTTCTCAGGCCGATATTATTAGCCCCGTTTCCGGTGTTGTGGTCGATGATAGTGGAGGTGACTCTGGTGTCACTGTTGACTGGGCTTCTAACGGAACCTGGAACACGACGAACGGTTTTGATACTCCGGACGCAAAGCTAATCAACGGTTACATTGATAACATAGGTGGGGGTGGATTTGCCACGATTGACTTAAAGGGCATTTCTTTTTCTTCCTATGACGTTTATGTTTATTTTGGAAGTGATGGTAACGGAAGGACAGGTGAGGTCGAGAGCACGACCGCAGGTCAGACCTTCTCTTATACAACCGATTCCAATAAGGGTGCCTTTGACCCCGAATTTGATTACGTTTTGACGGAAGATGAGGACGGTACTAATCCACCATCAAATTATTGTGTTTTCAGAGATCAAAGCTCGTCAGATTTTTCTGTGCAGATTAATCGCGGGTCAAGTAACTCTGGAATTCATGCAATACAAATCGTTCGCCTCGGACCCGGAACTCCTTTCGAGATGACGGAAATTCTCTACAATGCTCAGACCAATGAGTTTACACTGACTTGGAATTCAAAGCCAAATGAGACCTATGCATTATATGTGTCTGAGGATCTCAAGAGCTGGGACTTTGACCTTGATGACAGTATCATTTCAGAGGGAGATACGACCACTTATGGTCCATTTGAAAATCCAATGCCCGAGGCGAGACAATTATTTTTCCGCGCCGAGGAAACTGAGGAGGAATAAGAATCTGAGTCTTCGGGGCAATAGGGCTCCGGACCTTCAGAGCGGCCCTTTTTTCTGCAATGAAATGAGGGCTGTTCTGGTTTTTAGGCCCTCGCAATTCAGCATTTTCGGTGTAACTTATTAGTAGGCAAGATCCCCCCAGGCCTACTACTCATCTAATGTTTCCATAGGACTGGGGAATAATGCNCCTAAAACTCCCNTCCCATGAAAATCAAGCAGCTTATCCTATATTTATTTCTCTTTGTTTTTTCTTCATCATCGTCCATTGCTGATTCGATAGGTTTCAGCTTTAACAGTNATAGGGACGACTCTCCGATGCCGAATGATGCANTAGCGGGCGTGGTCCCTTCGGATGGCTGGGTCAGTACGGTNGGAGGTAACAGTGCTTCTGCTGGGGCTAACGGATCAATTACTAATCGAGGAGTCAGAGTCGATTGGAGTTCGAACGGAACCTGGAACACAAATAACGGTAAGAGTAATGCGGATAATCTTTTAATGAACGGATACATTGATGCGATNGGGGGCGCNGGATCTGCACAGATAATCATAAATGACATCAATAATGCTTTTAATGGTTCTTANGATCTTTACGTCTATTTCGGGAGCGATGGTAATGACAGGACGGGAAAAATAGAACTTGAGGGCGGCAAGACCTATTCNTTTAGAACATTTTCGCAGCAGGGAGGTAACTTTCCTGCACAATATGAAAGGACAACGGACACCGGGAATGGNAANCCNCGTTCCAATTATGCACTCTTTGAAGGTTTGACCGGAGATTCTCAGACGCTGAATCTGATCAGGGGAAGTTCAAATTCCGGGTTCCATGGTATTCAGATTGTCGGGAAAGAAGATCCCGGCTTAGCTTCAGTTGAATTGCAGTCAGCAACGTTAGTTCGTTCTGATTCGGCAAGGATCAGAGGTCGGGTCACTAACATTGGAAATGATGAACCTTCCATTACATTTTATTTTGGGACATCCGATGCCGGAACTGATAAGCAGGGCTGGGAAAATAGTATTGCTTTACCAGGCAAATATAGCGCTTCTTTTTNTGCTCAGCTGAANAATCTGGAACCTGGAACCGAATATTTTTTCCGTGCATTGGCATCCAATTCAGTTGGTGATTCCTGGTCTCCTAATTCTTTATCTTTTGAAACGAGAGTGGCACCTCCTGAGATTGTTAANCTCACAGCTTCTCAGATCGATGCTACGTCAGTGACAATGGGTGCACANGTCATGGCCACTGGTGGAGAAGACCCGGAGGTCATTATTTANTATGGGCGTTCAGATGGTGGAAAAGTCCCAGCGGGATGGGAGTCATCTAAAAATTTAGGTGCTCAATCAGGTGTAGCAAACATTTCTGTTTCTGGCCTGCAGCAAAATACTAAGTACTTCTTNAGAGCATTTGCGCAGAATTCAGGAGGATCAGACTGGTCCGAATTCTCAGGTTCTTTCCTTACCGAGAAGATATCACCGCCGGCAGTATCTAACCGAACTGCAAGTAACATTTCTGGTAGCACTGCCAATTTTCGAGGAACGGTAACGGATTCAGGAGGGAGTGACCCATCAATTTCATTTTATTTTGGACCCGCTGATGGGGGAGTAGATCCTTCTGCCTGGGCCCGTTCCGTCAATATAGGTACTCAGAAAGGAGATTTTTCATTTTTCGTCAGCGGTTTGGATCCACTAACGAAATATTACTATCGTATCTTTGCCAGTAATCCTGGAGGTGCTACATGGTCCTCTGAGACTGAACAGTTTGAGACTACTGATACGAATGTTTCGGAAATTGTGATCAATGAAATTCATTATGATGTTCCCGACAAGACGATCCGTGCTGAATTTATTGAATTATATAATCCTACAGATTCTGCTGTTGACCTATCGGGTTGGAGGCTCTCATCGGCCGTAAATTATACTTTTCCTAATGGCACTAGTATTCAGGCCGGTGGATTTCTTGTAATTGCTGAAGATCCACAGACAATACTTTCCGAGTGGGGTGTAAATTCTATCGGCCCATGGACAGGTGGCCTGTCTAATGATGGTGAAAATGTCCGTTTACGTGATTTGACTGATAGAATAGTGGATGAAGTAGACTATCAGGCCGGTTTTCCCTGGCCAGTAGTTGGTTCGAGCCCTGGCTATTCCATTGAATTAATTAATCCAGGCCTTGAGAATGATCTTGGAGGCAATTGGCGTTCTTCTGTTGGAACTGCCGGAGGTGATGGGTCGACTCTCATTGCCGGTGGATCGAGTTGGAAACTGTTTAAAGGATTCAGTGAGCCTTCGGCCACGAACGGAGCCTGGCGACAGATCAATTTTGATGATTCCGAATGGGCTGAAGGTGAGGCAGCCATTGGGTTTGGTGAAGGATTTTTGAATACCAATCTTTCTGACATGAGAGGAAATTATTCGACCGTTTATTTTCGTAAGTCTTTTAATATTGATAATCCTTCTCAGATTGGATCTCTTCTTTTAAGTGCTCAAATAGATGATGGTTTTAATGCATGGATCAATGGAAAACACATTGCTTCGACCAATGTTTCTGGACCAGATCTGGGCCATGATGCGACAGCGAACAGTTCAGGTGAGAACAAGAGTTTTGAGGATTACCCGGTCGCCAATTTTGGGGGCCTCCTAGTTGAAGGAAAGAATGTCTTATCTGTACAATTGCTGAATGGTTCACTGAACGGTAGCTCTGATGCTTTCTTTGATGCAATTCTTCAAGTGAATACTTCGGCCGGTGAAGGGCCCAGCCCAGGGTTCCCAAACACTGTGTTTTCTGTTAATTCACCTCCTCAGATCCGTAAACTAGAGCACCTTCCCAAACAACCTGCCGAAGGTGATCTGGTCACTATCACTGCACTGATTACTGATGCCGATACTGTCGGTTCTGCTACGCTTCAATATCAAATCGTAGAGCCTGGTGATTATATCCGATTAACAGATTCACTTTATGATTCGAAATGGATCGATGTTCCCATGAACGATTCAGGCAACGCGGGTGATGAATTTGCGGAAGATAATATTTGGTCAGTTCAGATTCCAGCAACCGTCCAGAGACACAGGAGGCTCATTCGTTACCGAATCAGTGTTTCGGACGCATTGGATAATACTGTGACGACTCCTTATTCTGATGATCCTCAACCTAATTTTGCCTACTATTGCTATAATGGTATACCTGATTGGAAAGGTGCTCTGAGGCCGGGTTCTACACCGGTCATTACTTATTCGTCGGAAACCCTAACTAAGGTTCCGGTCTATCATATGATTGTTAGAGAGTCCGATGTGCTTGGTTGTATGTATAATGATTCATCAGGTTCTGCGAGATCCTATAAGTATTTCGCCACAGTCGTATATGATGGTGAAGTTTATGACCATATAAAATTTAGACTCAAGGGTCAGGCATCTACCAGAGTTACTGGTAAGAATAAGATTAAATGGAACTTCAATCGGGGCCACAGGTTTCAGGCACGTGATAATTATGGGAGAAAGTATGATCGCAAATGGGATAAATTTGCTTTGCAAACTGGCACTTGTCCCTGGTGGGGAAGTAATGCATCGACTGGTGGAATGATTCTCAATGAGTTTGCGAGTTATAAATTCTACCGGTTATGTGGTCTGGCGTCATGTAATACGACGCTCTTTCATTTGAGAATTGTCGATGATGCTCAGGAATCAAATCCTAACGATCAGTACGATGGTGATTTCTGGGGTCTCTATTTGGCTCTAGAAGAACCGGACGGCCGTTTCCTTGATGAAATGGGATTGCCTGACGGCAACCTATATAAGATGAACGGCGGCGCCACTAAGAGAAATCAGGGGCCGGATCAGGTCTCAAGCAATTCGGATGTTAGTTCTTTCATCAGCGCTAAGAATAGAGCCAATAACCTTAGCTGGTGGGAAGAAAACACGAACTTACCAAGTTATTATAATTACAAGATAGGAACGACTCTTATAAATAACACTGACCTTAGAAGTGAATGGAATTGTCTTTATTATCATAGACCTATTATTTCTGGTGACCCTAACTCTGATAAATGGGAAATGTTACCTTGGGATCTGGACCTGACATGGGAGAGTAAGTTCCATATACGTTCAGAGAATGTTTGGGAGAACTGGCAAAATGTTTTCAGGTATGATGATGCGGAGACGGACTTTGAGAACCGTTCCCGTGAAGTTTGGGATTTGCTTTGCAGTTCAGGAGAAGGAGCAAAGGTCGTTGAGGAAATGAGTAGGTTCTTGGACGGTGATGGCATTACCAGGATCGTTGAAGCTAACCAAGCCATGTGGGATTATCATCCGCGCAAACGTAAAAAAGGAATATGGTACAGGAATAATCCAAAGCTTCCCTCATCAAAGAGGAATTGGGAAGGCCTCATCGAATACATGAAAAATTTTGTTTCGCCGGGAGGTTACGGAGCAGGACGACTCATCAATGAAAAAGCTGATACTAATTCCATTGTTCCAAACAAGCCGACCATTTCTTCTGTCGGTGATCCTGACTTTGCAACTAATGACCTTCGTTTTGAAAGTTCTACCTTTTCGGGTCGCGGAACTTCATTTGCTGGTATGGAATGGAGATTGGCAGAGGTGACGGATCCGGAGTCTGAAATCTTTGATTCAGAAAGTCCCTGGGTCTTTGAGATTGATTCTGTCTGGGATTCAGGAGAATTGGCCTCTTTTGGTCGCCGAATTTCAATTCCCCCACTTGCTGTGCGGGTTGGCCATACTTATCGGGCCAGGGTCCGGCACCTTTCAAGTTCGGGGCAGTGGAGCCACTGGTCAGA
The DNA here is from genome assembly GCA_002708885.1 of Verrucomicrobiales bacterium. Classification (GTDB taxonomy): domain Bacteria; phylum Verrucomicrobiota; class Verrucomicrobiia; order Verrucomicrobiales; family DEV007; genus EC70. The sequence continues at coordinate 22,495 of PAPL01000005.1, forward strand.
TCCTGTGCAGTTCGTTGCCGGGACTCCGGACGTATCGATTTATAAAAAAGGCCTAGTCATCAGTGAATTTATGTATAATCCCTTGGACGCTACTGATGAAGAGGAACTGGCCGGTTTTAATACTAGTGATTTTGAATACATTGAAGTTAAAAATGTTGGTGATGTGACCTTGGATCTTAGTGATATCAGATTCACTAAAGGGATTGATTTTGATTTCGTGGATGGGACCATTGTCTCTCTTCTTCCTGGAGAATATATAGTCGTTGCGCGTGACCTTAGTGCATTTGAGTCCAGATACGGTGACATTTCTCGTGTCACTGGTCAGTACGGTCCCGATAACCTTTCCAATGGCGGAGAGAATATAAAATTATCTTATGGAGCCGGAGTAGCGATTCAGGAGTTCAGGTATCTTGATGATGAGCCATGGCCACAAGGAGCAGATGGTGAAGGTTTTTCTCTTGTCCTTTTGAATCCTGAATCGGTTCCTGATCATAGCCTCGCTGAGAACTGGATCATTAGTTCAGGGATAGGAGGGAGCCCGGGCAAAGATGAGATGCGCATCTCTTTTAGTGCATGGAGAGGATCTGTTTTTTCTCCTGATGAATTGCTTGATCCTTCATTTTCTGGGAACCTTGTTGATCCTGATAATGATGGAATTGTTAATTTCCTTGAATATGCTTTTGGTGGTGATCCAAAAAATGCGGAACCTAGCATTGGTCCCGAGTCTTTAATATTAGAAGAGGGTGGAGAAGATTATATCGGTTTGAATTTTCGGAAAAGATTAGGTGTGAATGATATTCAATATTTAATAGAGTATTCTAATGACCTTGTTTCTTGGAATTTAGCAAATGAGGCGGTCTTATCCGATGTCGTTAACCATGATGATGGATCAGTGACTGAAACCTATAGAATCTCAAAGATTGGTGATTCTGGCATGAGTCATTTCTTGAGAGTTAAGATTCAGAGCAAGTGATTCTTATTCAATGAGTTCTTATTGAACTTGATATATCAATCTTCCGTTAATACTTTAAGGATTCTGTGGTGATGAAGTGCTCGCTTAAGACTAAATTTATAATACTGACTACTTTTGCTCTGTGCGGCTGCGGCGGTTCGGGCGAACGTGGTGAACTGCCTGAGGTTCAAAGCCAAGAGTTAATTGGATTGGAAAAGAGCCAGTATGATAATCTTTTTTTAGCTCCTCTTAGAGAGCGAGAAGCCAAAGATTCAAAGCAACTTTTTACTCGTCTCTCGCCAAAGACGACAGGAGTTAATTTTCAAAACAGTATCGATCTCAAAGAGCCGCTCAAAAGGCTTTATCATTCGGGCTTTGTATGTGGAGGAGTGGCATTGGGTGACTTTAACGGAGACACTCGACTTGATATTTTTCTCGTGAGTGGGCCTGGAGAGAACAGGCTTTATATACAGCGGGAGGATTTTCAATTTGAGGACGTGAGTTCATCCTCAGGAATTGAGGGTGGAGAGGCTTGGGGAGCTGGTGTCGCGGCCGTAGATATTGAGAATGATGGAGACCTTGATCTTTATATTTGTAATTATGATTCTGCTAACTCGCTATATATTAATGACGGTAAAGGTCATTTCAAAGAATCGGCTTCGCGTTCAGGGATTGGTGTTGTGGATGCATCGCTCGTTCCGACATTTTGTGACTTTGATCAGGACGGAGACCTTGACCTTTATATATTGACGAACCGCTATTACAGAGAAGGTGGTCGCCCTGCCAATCCGCCGTTCCAAAAGGCACCTAATGGGGGAGTGATTGTGAAGCCTGAATTTCAGAAATATTACGGTATCAAGCAGAAGGGGCCGAAATCATATGATATGGATGAAATTGGTAGGCCTGACCTTTTGTTCCGTAATGATGGTGGATCTTTTGTTGATATAAGTAAGAGTGCCGGGATACAGAAAGAGGGGCACGGACTCTCTGCGACTTGGTGGGACTATGACGGGGATGGTTTGATGGACATTTACGTTGCTAATGATTTTGCTGATCCGGATAACCTTTTTCGCAATAATGGTGATGGAACTTTTACCGACATAATAACGAAAGTATTAAATTATACTCCGTGGTTCTCTATGGGGGCCGATGCTGGCGACATAAATAATGATGGGCTCCTTGATTTCGTTGCATTGGATATGGCGGCGACAACTCATTACAAATCAAAGATGGCAATGGGTGAAATGGGAGTTATGCGCTGGGTCATTGAAGCTGCAAAACCGCGTCAAGTGATGCGTAATTGCCTCTATCTTAATCAAGGAAACGGTCTCTTTTCTGAAAATGCCAGTTTGTCCGGAGTCGCCAATTCGGATTGGTCATGGGCTGCTAAGCTGGCCGATTACGATAATGATGGGCGCGTTGATCTTTTTGTTTCGAATGGGATGGCACGCGATTTTAACAACTCTGATATCACGTTCACTCCCCAAGATCAGATCGGGAAGAGTGAGTGGGACCATTACGAGAATGCCCCTACCAAGCCAGAACAGAATCTTGCCTTTAGAAACAGAGGCGATTTACAATTCACCAATGTGAGTAAGGACTGGGGCCTTGACCATGTCGGAATGAGTTATGCTTCTGCTCATGGAGACTTTGATCAGGACGGAGACCTTGATCTTTTGGTCGTTAATCTAGATGAACCGGTTTCTATTTACAGAAATGATTCTATTTCTGGTCATTCTGCAGTAGTAACTTTGCGGGGAAGCGAATCTAATCGTAACGGGATCGGTGCATTCGTTGAAATCCTAGCAGGTGACCTTAAACATGCGAGACACTCAGTCCCTTTGTCCGGTTATCTTTCTAATAATGAAAACACCCTCCACTTTGGGCTTGGAGAAGCTGATGCTATTCAGAGTCTGAAAGTCCGTTGGCCGAATGGTGGGGTTCAGGAATTCACTGATTTGCCTGTTAATAAGAACATCGTGATCTTGGAGGACAGTTCAGCTCTTAAACCATATTCCCCGGCAAAACAGAGTCCCATGTTTGTTAAGCATACAGGACTGCGTGGCATTATTCATAAAGAAAAAATTTATGAGGATTTCATTCATCAGCCATTATTGCCTCATAAGATGTCACAGCTTGGACCCGGGATTGCCTTTGCTGACGTGGACGGTAATGGTACTGAGGACTTTTTTATTGGTTGCGCACGCGGTCAGTCCGGGGCCATTTTCTTAAGCGATGGTAAGGGAGGATTTAAGGTGGAGGGTGATGGTAAACCGTTCTCGGATCATGTTGATTCGGAAGACATGGGCGTTTTGTTCTTTGACGCTGATTCTGACGGTGATCCTGACCTGTATGTGTCATCAGGAAGTTACGAGTATAAGAAAGGTGATCCGCTCGTCCGTGACAGGCTTTACTTGAATGACGGATCGGGCCAGTTCGTATCAGCGCGAGAAGGTTCTTTGCCGGAATTTACTGATAATAGCAGTGTTGTTTGTGGGGCTGATCTTGACCGTGACGGCGATTTGGATCTTTTTGTGGGAGGAAGAGTATTGAGTGGGGAATATCCTCTTGCTGGTACTAGTCGGATTTTAATTAACGAATCAGTTCCCGGGAAAAGCGTTCGTTTTGTTGCTGCTTCAAATGATCAAGTGTCAGCTGTGTCAAAGGCAGGAATGGTTACCTCAGCTCTGTGGACTGAAATTAATGGTGATGGCTGGATTGACCTCATGATCACATCTGAGTGGGGGCCAGTGAGAGTATTTTTAAATGATTCGGGAAAACTCGTTGAAGCTACTAAGGAGTCGGGCCTTGAAAATATTTTAGGTTGGTGGAATAGCATTAATGGTGGTGACATCGACAATGATGGAGACATTGATTATGTAATTGGAAATTCTGGTCAGAACACAAAGTATCATGCTTCGGTAAAGAAACCGATTCGAATTTACTATGGTGATTATGAAGGGGACGGGTCCAAAAGTATTGTTGAGGCAAAATATGAAAACGGAGTCTTATTGCCGATTAGGGGAAAGAGTTGTTCGACTTCCGCAATTCCCTCTCTAGGAGAGAAGTTTAAAACATTTCATCAATTTGCGAGCTCTTCACTGAGTGATATTTATACGCCTGCACGGCTCAAAGATTCTTCCGTTTTTGAAGCAAATGAATTATCATCCGGAATACTTATTAATAACGGTAAAGGTTCATTTACCTTTAAAGCATTGCCAAGTTCGACTCAGAACGCTCCTGTTTTTGGTCTCGATTTTTGTGATGTCAATGGCGATGGAAACCTTGACCTTTATGTGGTTCAAAACTTCTCAGTGACACAATTTGAGACGCCTCCTTATCGTGGTGGTCTCAGCCAGTTAATGTTAGGTGATGGTAAAGGTAATTTTAAAGCGCTGAGAGCTTCCGAGAGCGGACTGATTGTTCCGACCGATGGAAGGGCACTGGCAAAGACGGACATTAATGGGGACGGATTTTCTGATTTTGTGATTGCTGTGAATGATGGTGAATTACAAGCTTTCACGAGTGTCGGTGATGGGCCAAGGCTTAAGAAAATAATTCTAAGAGGCACAAAAGGAAATCCAATGGCAGCCGGATCAAAAATTTTGTTCCAATCTACAGAAAATAAAGAAAGGATTCGAGTTCAGGAAATTTACCAGGGAGGGGGCTATTTGTCTCAGTCAGGCAATGCCCATTACATTGATTCATCCTTTGATTCATTGATAATTTATTGGCCAAATGGTAAGAAAACGGAGCACTCATTGTCTGCTGAGCAGTATAAATTCATATTCACTCAGCCCAATTAGGTTGAATTTGTTTGCGAATCAAATGCTGTGCTTCGTTGACAGTTTGTCTCTTAGGGGGCAACCTATCGGCCCGCAATTGAGCGGTTAATAAAATTATAACATGTCATCACAAAACCTTATACTAGGATTGCCCAAGGGAAGCCTTCAGAATGCGACTCTCGATTTGTTTGAGAAGGCGGGCTGGAATATTTATGTTTCTTCTCGTTCCTACAGACCGACTTCTGACGACAAAGAGCTTGAATTAAGGCTCATACGCGCACAGGAAATAGGAAGATACGTTGATCATGGGTTCCTTGATTGTGGAATTACTGGAAAGGATTGGATTGCCGAAAACCGTGCCGATGTTGAGGTGATTTGTGATCTTGCATATAGTCGAGCATCCACGAATCCAACCCGGTGGGTTCTGGTCGTTCCTGAAGATTCACCTATACAGACAGTTCAGGATTTGGAGGGTAAGAGAATAGCAACTGAGAGCGTCGGGCTGACGACTGATTTTCTTAAAAGTAAGGGGGTGAATGCCGAAGTGGAATTCAGTTGGGGCGCTACTGAAGTGAAGGTCCCTGAGCTAGTTGATGCTATTGTAGATGTTACTGAGACAGGATCTTCTCTAAGGGCCAATAAGCTTAGGATAGTAGACACTCTGATGGAGTCTTTCCCGCAATTAGTCGCCAATAAATCATCTATTCAGGATGAATGGAAGCGTGAAAAACTTGAACGTATAGGAATGCTTCTCAAAGCGGCTCAGGCAGCTAGGGATGTTGTCGGATTAAAAATGAACATCTTAAGTTCGAACCTTGATCAATTACTTGAAAATCTCCCTGCCCTGCGCAATCCAACAGTTTCAAGACTTGCAGATGAGGATTGGGTTGCGATAGAGACGGTCCTTGATGAGGCTGTTGTAAGGGAATTAATACCTAAACTCAAAGCTATGGGAGCAGAAGGAATCATTGAATATCCTCTCAATAAGCTCGTTTTGTAAACGAAAGAACCTAATCATTTCGAATTTAAAAGGAACACTTAATAAGGGCATAGGCATAGTAATAATAAAAAATTATTGGCAAATATACTGGAATGATGGTATAGACGCTCCCCCCGGAAAGCCTTTTTCTGGGTTTTAACAATATCAAATGGGATCACTCAAAAAAAGACGGAAGAGTAAAATCAATAAGCATAAGCGAAGCAAACGCAATAGGGCTAACCGCCACAAGAAGCGTTTACGCTATAAGTCATAGTGCTTGGTAAGTGATTTAAGGTTGAGGTCGGATACCTGCTTCGTAAGACGCAGGAAATTTCCCTGTCGAGTTTCTCTGATTCTTTGTTGTTACAAAGAAAATGATTAGGGAAAATAGTTATTCTTCCTCGGACCCTTTATTCTTTAAGTCTTTTTCCAGCTCCTCAATCAGTTCAGCTTTCAGTTCATCCTTAAGCTCTTGCCTAATGTCATGCATTATATCGTTTTTAAGGTCTTCCCTGAGATCAGCTTGAAGGATTTTCTTCAGTTCCTCTGTCGGACCACTATAATATCCGTCACCATAATACCCATGGTCATGATAATCATGATCGTAATGATGGTCATCCGTATAAGTGTCTGATTCTTCTGGAACACTGCCTCCCTTTGCCTGATCACTGTATCCCCAAACAGAGTCACTGGTCGGGTCAACCGGCTCAGTCTCATCATTTAGCCCTGTATGGTATTCGTCAAACGCTGCACCCTCATCATTTTCTTCAATGACATCACTCCTTTGATCTTCATAGATAACTTCATTGTCAGGATTATATTCAAGGGCTCCAGTGTCTGAGGAACTATCATTATCAGACCCATTTTCATTATCTCTATTTTGTTGATTTTCTATCAGTGCTTCACGGTCTCTTTTTTGTCGTATTTTTTCTTTCTTGGCTTCTTTCCATTCCATGTACCAAGCCATCCAAATACAAAATTCATATAAGAGTACCATTGGCCCTGCGAGTAAGGACATTGTGAATATGTCCGGTGTGGGTGTGATCAGTGCCGCAAGGATAAACATTGCAACGATTGCGTAGGAGCGCGTCGCTCGCATCATCTTTGAATCGAGTAGATCCAATTTCACGAGTGTCAAAACAACGACCGGTAATTCAAAGCACAGTCCAAATACAAGACAAAGCATTGTGATGAAAGAGACCGTATATTTGAAACGTAGGTCAGTAGAGATGTCGACTCCTGCATTGAAGCTGTCAAAGAACTCTAATGCCCTTGGTATGACGACAAAGTAAGCAAATAGGACTCCAATTGTAAAGAGTATGAAACTTGCAGCAACTACGGGCAGAATCAGTTTCTTTTCTTTTTTGTTGAGCCCCGGGATAATGAACTCTCCTATAAAATAGAGAAGGATTGGAAATGAACCTACTAGCGCCGCGTATAAGCAGATCTTAATGACGCTCATGAAGCCCTCAACGGGGCTAAATACTTTCAGATCTGTGGCCAGATTGGCTCCTGCCTCATTGGCCTGAATTATAGGATATTTGATGACTTCAATCAGGTCCTTATAAAAGATAAAAGCAATGATTGTGGATACGATCAGTGTCCCGAACACTTTGATCATCGTCCCACGAAGGTCCTCCAGATGATCCAAGAATGGTTTTTCTTGGTCTTGAAACTTTTTTGCGGCGGCGTTACCGCCGATGCTCATTAGTTTCTTGAGGAAATACATTTTAATTTTTTGGATTGTTAGCGATTAGTGTGGGGCTTTTTTGATACCTCAGTCCAGAGGAAATGCAAACTAACTACTCAAATCCTTTTGGATTTTGGCGTAGTTTGTTTATTCTGAGCTTAACTTATTTTCCCATTTACTAATTTGTGTGGAAACATTTTTTGGGGACGGAGCTCCTGTGGCAGAACGTGCATTGAGAGCAGATTTGACATCAAAGAGATCGAATACGGATTCGTCAAATTGATCTGAAAATTCCTTATATTTATCTATTTCAATTTCCGGGAAAGGAGTGTTTTTTTCAATGGCATGTGAAGTAAGCTCACCAACGATGTGATGCGCTTCACGGAAAGGAACGTCTTTCTTGACCAGATAATCGGCGATGTCTGTTGCGAATAGCATCGGATCAGTGCAGGCCTCAAGGGTCTGATCCTCATTAATACACATACCATCAATCATGTCAGAAAATATGACTAGGGCATTTTGGATTGTATCTATAGAATCAAATAGTGGTTCCTTATCTTCCTGAAGATCCCGGTTATAAGTCATTGGCAAACCTTTCATTAGAGTCAGAATTGACATGAGATTTCCATAAAGACGCCCTGTCTTGCCTCTAGTCAGTTCTGCAATGTCAGGATTCTTTTTCTGCGGCATTAGACTAGAACCGGTCGTGTGTTCGTCGCTCAATGTAACGAACTCAAACTCTGCACTTGCCCAAAGGATGATGTCTTCGCTGAGCCTCGATAAGTGTGTTCCTGTCAAAGCTAGGCAGAAAAGGACCTCAGCAACAAAGTCCCGGTCACTGACTGCATCCATACTGTTCTGACTTATTTCCGCAAAACCGAGCTGTTCTGCAATGAATTCTCTATCAAGTGTGATTGTGCTGCCCGCAAGTGCACCCGAACCTAGGGGCATTACATTGATCCTTTGTGTTGAATCTTTCAGCCTTTGCAAGTCCCTCTCGAACATTTCAACATATGCTAGGAGGTGATGTGAGAATAATACTGGTTGACCACGTTGTAAGTGGGTATACCCGGGAATCACTGATTCCGGGAACCTTTTGCAACATTGGACAAGTGCCCGTTGCATATCACGCAGATTCTCTTGAATGTCTTTGAGTGAATCTCTGCAATAGAGCCTGACGTCAAGAGCGACCTGATCATTTCTGCTCCTAGCAGTGTGTAGTTTTGCTCCTGCATCACCAATCCTTTCTGTTAGGGCGGATTCTATATTCATGTGGATGTCCTCGAGGTTCATATCAAACTCAAAAGAACCCTGTTCAATATCGGTCCCTATGTCTCGTAGCCCTTCGGTAATTTTTTTACATTCTTTTTGAGTAATGATACCGGACTTCTCTAGGGCAGCTGCATGGGCGATTGATCCTGCTATGTCATATTTGTATAAACGCCAATCAAAAGAAATCGACTCCCCGTATTGGGTCAGCAATGAAGATGTTTCTTTCTGGAATCGCCCTTTCCACATAGTAGTTACTTGTTGTAGATTTCTTTTTAGTTCCTGTTAATACTCATTTACTGATGAGATTCTGACAGGAGCCCGACTTGCGAAGCTTATCACACTTCGCTTTAATTTGGATGCTTTTGGTGGCGGGACTGAATCCAAGTCTCTTAGTAATGCAGTCTTCCAATACACTGATGTGTTGATCTTCGAACTCGATCACCTCTGAGCAGTCAACGCATATCAGATGATTGTGATGTGGATGCTCAATGAAATTTGGATCGTATGAGACGACTCCTTTTCCAAGATTAATTTCATGTAATAAACCGCCTTCCACTAGCAGAGACACGGTCCGATAAAGTGTCGCTAGGGATGCTTTAGGGTCTATTGATTTTGCCTTCTCATAAAGTTCTTCAGCCGTGAAATGGTCTCCTTTATCTGAGAAAGCAGCTTCTAGGATGATTTCTCTGGGTCTGGTCATCCTTAACCCTTTTTTGATGAACAGTTCATCAATTTTTTCTCGCACTTCTGGATTCATGAGGCAGTCTTATATCGTGTCAACATTCGACCGCAGAAGGGGACGCGTCAAATATGTGCCTCCACGAAAATTCTTGGAAGGCCTTGATCTCCGGGTCGCAGTTCCTGTAATCCTTTTTTCTACTATTTTAATAGTATTTTGTTTATGGATACTGAAGAAAACGCCATTGGAGCAGAAATGGGTAAAATTGAGAGATTATGAAGATTGGCGCCCATTTTCGGTCCCTGAACACTCTAGGGACAGTTATAATGATGCATTTTCTTTTGTCAGGCCCATAGAAGCTGCTTTGACTCCGCGCGCTACAAGATTTGATAGTCCTTTAGGCTCAGAGA
>PAPL01000006.1 GCA_002708885.1 Verrucomicrobiales bacterium
TGACCAACGTCCGCTCCGTCCAATACTCCGGAAATGTTAACTCCCTGCTCAGCGTCACCGTTACGCCATGTGTCCACCTCAAAGGAGAGGTTATTAGCAGTCTTACCGGTCATTCCCTCCTCAGCGGAACCGAGCTCTCCGAGAGCCGCACTTCCGNAGTTNAAGGAGAATCCGTCAGCAGGGTCATTTGCNCCNGCTGAATCAAAGACTTCATAATCNAATGTGGCTGTGAAACCTAGCTGAGTGCCANNTNAGTCCNGGAACAGAGAAGCTTGAGAAGCCGAGTCCCTGTCCGTCGATCGTTAATTGAAGGCGTCCGTCCTGGATCGATGCTGCCTGTCCGGCAATNNNTGATCCGTCACCGAGNTCCTTAGTCCCATTATCAAATCCATCAAAGTTCTGGGAATATACTGCNGGNCCAGTGGTATTTATGACNATTCCTTGTAAAATCGNGTTTCCGTCAGNGGCTACTTGGNCAGCTCCACCGATGTTATTCTGCATTTNGACCGCAATGGTTCCGTCTGCAGTTGAGGTAAATTCACCGCTATAAGCAAAACTGTTCGAAGCAGTCCAGGTTCCGTCTCCACCTTCGGAANTGAAATTATCGACAGCTAGCTCATCATTTACGGCGATGTCCCATCCTCTGTTACGGTCAGCGCCCTCATTAAATAGTAATTGGATCTTATAAGTGGTTNCTGCTGCGAGTCCCGAAACATCAATACTGATNGGGGCCGGTGCTGCGGACCATCGAATGTCCCTCATGATTTCACTGAGTGCTGCGGCAGATCCTTCTGTGCCACCAGTGAAAGCGGGACCGCCTCCTCCGTTGGACCAGTTGTNAATGAAATNAGTCGTTGTTGTTTTGACTGTTACATCGCCAACGGTAACAGTTCCTTCATCACCGACAGCGTCTCCTAGGCCTGCGCGGTCAGTATTGAACGTGACACCGTTCACGGTTGAATCGGCATTACCATAAACATCAACAGCAATGACTGTTGAGNCCGGGTCAAGGCCAAGATCATCAGGACCAGCGAACTCTGTCACTGAACCAGTTATAACTTCGAANGCTGAAACGTNATTAGTAGTAAACACTAACAATGTAACAACAGATACGATTAGGGCACAGAAGCCCTTAAGGATTTCGTTTTTCATGGAGGTTTAGATTTTAGTTTTTTATATTGTGGAGTATATTTTCAGAACCTGGTCTGAAAGATTCCAAACCAGTAATTAACGATTTTTCGCAAAAATTTGTTACAAAGTCGAGAATAATAAAAANTTTTATAATTTAATTTTCGAGCTCTTTATTGCTAAGGGATCTTAATTATTTGCATGAAAAGATTCGCTGATTTTTCATACAATAAGTTGCGATGTGCCGATGCTTGGTGTTGTTTCCCGGTTCGCTTTGTTACTTAAAAAAAACTGCTATCAGCATAATTAACGACCATGATTAATCCAGATCGGGCCACGCTCGATTTTTTAAACAGTTTTTCTGAAGAGTCCCAAAAGACCGGTGAGCATTGGCACCGTGAAGGTTGCGTGACTCAAATCTTTGGTAATTATCTTTTGATCAGAGGTACTATAGAAACTCCTGAAGGGCTTTGTGTGGAAACTAGTTTAACGATGCGNGGTAATGGTTGGGAAGGAGAGTCAGANAGTGATCAGGGCCGAGACTGTCCTGGCCTTTATGCGACGATGCTCGAACGNCTCGAGAGGGGAAGGAATCTTCCTGAATCTCCTAATGAGATTGGTGATACTCCATTACCGATCCTACTCGAAGAGAGCCTCGGCCGTGAACTTGTTGATGAAGAGGAATCTTANCTCTCCAAATTGGAAAAGCGATACCGCCGCTTTGCTATCGGAAAAGAAATTTTTGATCATGACTTGATTCGTCTTGAACCGAGGTGGGAAGTGACCGGATACGATGCCTTGGAGTTGTGGCCTAGTCCTCCAAAGAACATTGCTGAGTTCTGGAATTACATTGCATACGCGTTTGAGAAAAAGGGTCTAGGATTTCCTCCATTCATGAAGGGAGTGACNGACTTGAGNCATACTCAATCAAAGTTGTTGAGTTGGGAACATGAGAGGGAAGTCTCNGAGTGGAGTGAGAGGATAGGNCAATTCATAGAAGGTCCTGGCAAGGATGTTGATTCGAGGGACGGAGAGTTTTGTNTNGAAATNACGACGAACAGGGCCAATCTCATGTGGAGACAAGTAGGAGAAGAGGAGTTTTCGACGTTATCGACCCAGGAAATACTAGGATTAGTTGAAAAATATGATTCTGGCCTTCTCCAAATGGATAGTGATTCGGAGTTATTATGGGCCTCTTACCTTAATTTTAGGGGAAAAGCAGGGAATGAAGAGATTCGATTAGAATCGGAACTNGCTGGACGNTTNCTTAATGAACTTTTTAGGAGGCCATCGCTNGGACCNAAANTGGTTGATCTGGACGGGGANCCTATCAGAANTTCTAACATTNAGTTGAGTTGGTTGTGTGATGTTGACTCTTCTTCAGTTACTGGTGACTGGAGACTTTACCTAATGATGGAAGATGGGGAAGTAGTGCCTCATTCTTTGAGANTATTGCCNGGACCTGANAANTTGTATCTTTCGGATGATGCTGTTTTCCATGGTCCACCGAATTGGTCGAGTAATACAGACGTTAGCCCCACTTACCAATTACCTAGTGAAGTCGTCGAAAGCGCAACTGGAGTTGCGTTTCTGAAGCGTGCAGGTGCCAAGATTCCAGATTCTTTAGAGAAGAGGGTCGATGATGCACTGATGGGTGTCACTGTTTCGGCAAGTATTATTAGCGGTTTAAGTTCTGCTGAGAGTGAGCATTTGATGTTGAAGTGTAGTGCTAGTGATCAGGAAGAGACACGTTTGGAGATTCTGAATAGTGACGGCTGGTCTGTTATCAAAATGAAAGAACCTGAAAGTGGGAGGATAATGCATTATGACCGAACTTCCCTTCATCGTGCGGATCCGTTCATCGGTAAAATTGCGAGTTCTTATGATGCTGATCATAAATCATTTAAAGCAAAACTTACAAAAACATTTCCGAAACGATTCACTGAATGGGTAGATTCTATGCCACANGGAATNAATCTTGAGTCGGACGAGTTGGTTGGAAGTTTACTCAAGGACCCGGTCAAGGCATCACTGCGTTTTGAAGTTGTGGGTGAGGAAATTGATTGGTTTGACCTTAAGGTCGTAGTCAATGTGGAAGGGGAGGANCTTTCGGAGGAGGAGATTCGAGAATTGGTAGAGGCTCGTGGTGATTTTGTGAGGACAAAGGATGGNAATTGGGTCCGGGTNGCTTTTGATTTGGGTGAGGGTCAGAGGGANGCCGTTGAGCGTCTTGGAATCGATCCGTATGATCTTTCCGGTGACAGTCACCGGATGCATGCTTTGCAATTAAATGATCCTGAGGTTAAGGAGGTTTTTGACGTTAAAGCATGGGATAAAATNTGTAAGAGAGCAGAAGAGGTTAAGCTCCGTGTGAGTCCTGCTGTNCCATCAAATTTGAAAGCTGAACTGAGACCCTATCAGGTCGAAGGTTTTCATTTCCTCTCTTATTTGGCAACGAACAGTTTTGGCGGAATTCTTGCGGATGATATGGGACTTGGAAAGACTGTTCAGAGTCTTTGCTGGATCCTTTGGTTGCGTGGCAGGGCAGAAGGTAAACCGTTACCTAGTNTAGTAGTGTGTCCGAAGTCGGTCCTAGATGTTTGGTCAGGCGAAGTGAAGAAGTTTGCTCCGGATATACGTGTTCAGGTTTTACGGACGAAAGATGAGTTGGACATGGATAANTTGAATGACGGGGTCGATCTTCTCGTTCTCAATTATGCACAGTTGCGTGTAGGTGAGGAAAAACTAACTAAACAAGAGTGGTTAGCTGTTATACTCGATGAAGGGCAACAAATAAAGAATCCAGATTCAATGGCTGCTAAGGCTTCACGGAAGCTTCAATCAGAGAACCGGATTGTCCTCACGGGAACACCCATTGAGAACCGGTTAATGGACGTATGGTCATTGATGGCTTTTGCCATGCCGGGAGTCCTTGGTGATAAAAAATATTTTCGGAAACGCTTTGATAGGAGNAAAGACAGTACTGCACAATCGCGGTTATCGGCCAGGCTCAGGCCTTTCCTTTTGCGCAGGACCAAGGGACAAGTGGCCATGGATCTTCCTCCGCGGATTGAAGAGCAGGTTTACTGTTCAATGGATGAGGAACAGACGGAAATTTACCAGAACGAGATGAAGAAGGCTCAGGAAACAATTCTTGGGATGGGTTCAGAGAAAGAGCTTCGGAAGAACAGTTTAATGGTCTTACAAACATTAATGAGATTGCGGCAAATATGTTGTCATCCGGCTCTNCTTGATTCTTCTCATGCAGGTGCTGAGAGTGCAAAACTCAATGCTTTGTTTTATTTACTCGATCAGCTCAGAGAAGAGGGACATAAGGTCTTAGTGTTTTCTCAGTTCGTTAAGATGTTGGATATAATTAAGGANAGGCTAGAGGATGAGAACCGTCCTTACAGTTATCTGACGGGACAGACACAGGACCGTGGAAAGGTCATTGAGGAATTTCAGACAACAGAGGACCCGTCTGTCTTTTTACTTTCATTAAAGGCCGGTGGTAGTGGTTTNAATTTAACNTCTGCATCCTATGTTATCTTGTATGATCCCTGGTGGAACCCGGCAGTCGAAAATCAGGCAATTGACAGGACTCACCGGATAGGCCAGAAGAACCGNGTCATTGCTTATCGNCTGTTGATGCGAAANACGATAGAGGAAAAGGTCCGTGTATTGCAGGAACAAAAGCAACAAATGTTGGATGATGTTCTTGGCGAAGAGGCCTTTTCGCGTAGTTTGGAAATGAAAGATATTGAGTATCTTTTTAGCCCAGATAAGGACATCGAAGAGGGCGCCCAAGACGTTGAGATAATTGAGGATGAGGGATGGGTTGATGAAAATTAACCTATTTTTAAGAGCTCTGGGAATATAATGGCGTAATTGTTACATAATCTCCTGTTCATCTTTGAGGAATTAATAATTCAGATAAACTCTTATTTTATAGGTTATTATTGATAAAATGGGCCATATTGATTGTAAATTTTATTTATTTCTATAATCACTTCTGGCTTGAAGCTTAAAGGATCAGTCATATCATTATTGCTGGGGAAATTAAAAAATGAGAGTTAAAAATTTAGTCTTAACATTTACGCTATTGTTATCAATCACTGGATTTGTATCTGCGAAGGTATTTGAAGATCAGTTCGGCCGCATAATGAACGCGGAACTTGTTTCCCATACCGGAGCAGAAGGAGAAAATGTAACTATAAAAAAGAGCGGTAAGGATATGGTTGTGAAGGTTGCTCTTTTCAGTGAGAAGGATCAAAAGTTCATCAGGGAATGGATGAAGAAAACTCCCCCGACCCTTGATTATAATTTCCGGGTAGAGGTTGCTAAAAAAGAAATACAGTCAAAGCCATCCGCAAATCCTTTTGAGAAATCATCTACAGGGAAGACAGCGTTTCTAATGCGGTTAACCAATTTAACAAGGCAACCAGTCAGTGGTTTGCGTGTCGAGTATCGGGCCTATATGAAAGATTACGGTGGTGGTTCTTCGAGTAGAGATGACGATGATGATAAGGATGATGACGATGATAAAGATAATGAAAGAGGTGGACGTTTTGGTGGTTATTCTGAAAAGCAGATAGAAGAATATCTACGTAACCGTTTCGGCAGAGGAAGGGGAAGTAGAGGAAGTTCGAGAGGATATTCCATGAAGCCAAAGATCACTCATGTGGAGGAATCAAAGGACATTGAGGATACTTTAAAATATAATCAGTCAGTTACCATAGAGTCTAANGCNATGCGACTCGATTCGGGCAAGATGAGATATTCTTCAGGTAAATGGAGAGATGAGCTGATCGGGGTAATTGTCAGGGTATTTGANCCGGGCGGTAAAATGGTTTACGAGTACAGAGATCAGTCCACTAAAGAATACATATGGGCTGAGACTGGTGGCCCAGTNCGTGGGTTCACAGATGAAGAACCTGAGGATAGGTTCGATCAGATTAATGAAGTTATCCGCGGGTTTACTGGCGAATAAGAATTAGCTCATCAAAAAACTGAGATTCTAAGCTCAGTGAATCCTCTGACCAGGNAACGCTCCCTCGTCAGGTGAAACAAGATACACTTCTTTTCCTCCCGGCCCNGAAGCAATTACCATGCCTTCACTGATGCCGAATTTCATTTTCCGAGGTGCAAGATTNGCTACCATGATCACNAACCGGCCAACTAATTCATCAGGTTCATAAGCGGACTTAATTCCTGCAAAAACATTCCTCCTCTCATTTNCTCCNAGGCTGAGTGTAAGTTGTATTAATTTCCTTGCTTCAGGAACTTCTTTAGCTTCCACAATGCGTGCGACNCGAAGGTCAGGCTTCATGAAATCATCGAAGTTAATTTCCTCAGACAATGGTTCTTCTTCCAGCGGTGCTCCGCTATCGTTCCAATCAGAGCTTTCTGTTTCTGAATCAGTAACTTCTAGTTCCTTGGNAGCTTCTTCTTTGCTTTCTTCAGTCATGGATTCAATNTTTTTAGGATCAACACGGTTCATCATGTGCTTAAATTTATTTATCTTAATACCCGTCAGAGGAGAGAGGCTCTGATCCCATGATTTAATGGGTTCNCCGAACAGCTCTTCAGTCTTTTCGGCGAGGGCCGGTAATACTGGTGCAAGATAAATTGCCAGTTGCCTAAATANGTTTAGTGCAACAGTGCAAACGTCTTGTAGTTCTTTTGCCTTTTCAGGATCTTTGCGTAATTCCCACGGTGCGTTCTGTTCAACGAAAGGATTTGCCTTATCAGCAATTTCGATAATTCTGCGCATGGCATGCGAGTAATTACCGTTTTCATAATCTTTGGCAATCTCATTACCCTCACTAGCTGCTGATTCGAAGAGGCCACCATCATCAGGATATTCTTCAGAGAGTCCAGTATCAGACACAAACTTTGCAGTCCTGCTGGCTAGGTTAATGACCTTACCCACTAAATCGGAATTTACTTTACTGGCAAAGTCTTCAAGGTTCAGGTCAATGTCCTCAACTTTATTCGAGAGTCGGCTAGCATAATAGTAACGAAGAGCCGAAGGGTTAAGGTGCTTTAAGTACGTAGATGCCTTAATGAAAGTGCCCTTACTTTTGGCCATCTTTTCACCATCNACTGTGAGAAATCCATGNATGTGTACTTTGGTCGGCAATGAATAAGAGGATGTTTTGAGCATTGCAGGCCAGAACAGGGTNTGNAAGTACTGGATGTCTTTGCCTATNAAATGATGTATTTCGGTCTCATCATTCTTCCACCAATCTTCAATTTTTTCATTTTCACGTTCGCACCATTCTTTTGTGCTGGCGATGTAACCTATGGGGGCATCGAACCACACGTACCAGTAATTCCCAGGACTATCAGGGATCTCAAAACCAAAGTATGGCGATGGCCGTGATATGTCCCAGTCCTTGAGCTTTTCGTTTAGGAAATAATTCTTAAGATAGTTTGAACTTTCAGGTGGTAAGGTCCCGCTTTGTGTCCACTCGTCCAAGAAGTCATGTAGTTTTTCTATATGAACGAATAGGTGTTTTGCGGTACGGCTTTCGGGTACTGTTTCTGAGAGTTTGCTTATAGGATCAATTAGATCTTTTGGAGAATAGGTTTCTCCGCACTTTGAACAGTTGTCACCTGGTTGGTCTTGTGCTTTACAGAATGGGCACGTCCCTCTGACCATTCTGTCCGCCAAAAACATTCCTTTCTGAGTGTCATAGAGTTGCTCTATCTCTTTCTCTATTANCATGTCCGCACCTTTCAAAGATTCCCATATTTCGTTACAGGTCTCTTTGTTTGCTTTGCTGTTCGTGCTTCCGTAATGATCAAATTTTATATCAAAACCAGAAAAATCTTCCTGATGCGATTTNGACATTTCCGCTATCAGGTCGTCTTCGGTCCGGCCCTCGCTAGCGGCNCGTATCATAATAGCGGTTCCATGAGTATCATCAGCGCACACATAAATCGCCCTGTTACCTTGAAGGTTCTGGAACCTTACCCAGATATCAGTCTGAATATACTCGACTAAGTGGCCGAGATGAATATGGCCATTTGCGTAGGGTAGGGCAGATGTTACTAGGATCCTGCGCATTGTGAGTATGATTACTTATAAGTTGGATCGGGTACAGTTTTTGTAATAACGAACTGAAACCCTAACTAGGATAACTGCAAATATCTTCTTCTATTTCAGCTTGCCNCCGATACCGAGGATTGTTGCATTTGATTTTGCGGCTTCAGCTTCTTTGATTTGCCCGTTTTTCATATATATTTGCGAGAGGGAGGTCCAAGCTAACTGGTCATTTGGTCTCAGGTCAGTTGCCATTAGGGCAGCACCGATTGCTTCTTTTAGATTTCCTGATTTCATGAGGGCCATTCCTAATGCGTGCCAACCATCAAAGAATTCCGGATCAACTTCTATGGACTCTTTGTATTTTTCCGCTGCAGAATTGAGATCACCTATAGCGACCATGCCATTTCCCTCATCATATAAATCTTGAGCCGATTCCGACATCAATTGTTACAAATGTGTTCGGAGTGATGAGTTACTGGGTCTGCGGCTGATTGGAGAAAATATTATAAGGAGAAGGTTCAGCTTCTATTCGAGCCTTGGTTAGCCATGACTCGAACAGCAGATCAATAGAGTCTCTTCTTAGCCTTGATTTAATGCTCCTTTTCATTGCCGTTTCTGCAGGATTGGGTTTGAGGCGTTTTTCAGCNATGTAAATTAGCATTCCGTTTTCATCATNTGTCAGGACCTCACTGAGTTGTCCTGCAGGAACAGCGTGCTGTTCTTCCGAGGCGGACGTTCCATATGTTCCCAGTACAGTTTCTCTGAGAAGCCTNCTATCGATTTCCGAACTCGGAGGAGGTGATTTCATGTTGTAGCTGTATCTCTTGACTGAGTATCCAAGTTTTTCAGCTGCTGCTTTGAACGTTGGACCATCTTTAATTGATTTGGTCAGTTCTTTTTTAGATTCCTCGAGTTTNTTTTTTATGTTTTCTAAGGCTTGCTTTTNAATTAACTCATCTCTGATTATTTGATTGGCCTCATCAGCTGTCATTTGTTCAGGTTCAATTACCTCGATTAATTTAATAAACCATAGCCCCTCTTCGGTGTTAATTGCCACTGATTGCTGTGCTGATTTGTTTATCTCAAAAATCCCTCTGACAATTTTGGTGTTTTCTTTAATTTCTTCCGGTGGACTGTCTTGATCGAATGGAGTTTCAAATTTTTCGTATACGATTCCGGAACTTTGACCCACTGAAGATTGGACGTAGCGAATTGCTATGGTTGCGAAATCAGCTCCCTCTGCATCCACTTCCTTTTTGAAGTTGGTGAGAGTATTTGAAAATTCGGTGAGTAATTTCTGCTTTTCTTCTTTNGTCAGAGCTTTAGTTTCCTCTACAGTTTCCACTTTGGCCGGATCTTTAATCTCTTCAGGGTCACTNACAACCGGAGTTTCGGGTGTGGAGGGAAGTTCCTTTTCTTCGACTTGCTCAGGAGTGGAGGGGATTTCCTTTTCTTCGACTTGTTCAGGACTGGGAGCGATCTCTTCTTCTGTTTTTTCAGNTTGTTCAATTTCCTCAGATTCTAANTGCTCTTCCTGGCAACCNTTACTTTCTGGCTCAGGTGCTGGCTCAGGTGCTGGCTCAGGTGCTGGCTCAGGTGCTGGCTCAGGTGCTGGCTCAGGTGCTGGCTCAGGTTTCACATAAGTGGGATTTGGAAAGAAAGCGTATTCGAAAGATCTTTTCTCTGGCTTATTCAATAAAGCATCCTTTGCGGTTATCAGTTCGTTGTAATGCTCTGCAATTTTTTCTTCGGCCACTTCGATTCCCTCTTTGGCTTTCTCGATTGTCTCCTTAATGACGTAGGCTATGACATTTTGATTTTCTGTTTTATAAAGCATNTCGACTTCATGCGATGATGGAATGACGCCGCTGCCTACGAGTTCAGTTAACTTAACATAACTGATTTTATCTTTAATTAGCTGAGAGAAATCCTCTTGAGTAAAATCTCCCGCGAGTGCTGTCTGTTTGAAATATTCCCATGCATTAGGATTGAACCTATTGAGGGGCTGGCCCATTGTGTCCCTTACTTGGAATATGTCCATTCTTTGGATTTCATTATTCACTTCCTCATTAGAGACGTAGATGCCNAGATCCTTGGCCCGGTTCCTTAGAATAGTTAGGTTATAAGCAAAGGCTTGAGCCATTCCTCTCTGGCTCTGATCATTTCTTACACTTGTGATCTGGTTGGCAAAATTAAAGTATTCCATTGAACGCAGCTGATAGACTATGGAAAGTTTTGCCAGTAGTTTTTCATAGTCGGTCTGGGTGTACCATTTGTCGTCAATGCGAAAGAGTTTTTTAATCTTTTCCCTGTCCGGCCCACGACCAGCGTCGTAAAAGAACGTAAAGGCAATAATGACAATCACTGCCACGAAGAGCATGACGGATTTTTGGTGTTGGCGAATGAATACTAGCATTTTATCGAATATTTGAGCCTTAAATAGCTGATTGCGGGGTGGACATTAATTACCAAATCACTGACCGATCAAGTGAATTTTGTAAGCTTGATGTGAAGGGGTTAGCATTTTAATGTAAGAAAGAAATAGAATTTATTTTTAACTGCCTAGTGCCTGGTCCATTGCCTCGTCGGCGGACGTTCCATTTTGTTGGGCTCTCAAGTAGCATTCGCGTGCCAAATCAAGTCGTTGAGGNTCNTCAGTTGCGTAGAGGTAGGCAAGATTGTAGTAGGCGTCTCCGAAGCTCGGATCAATAGTGATGACACTTTCAAACTCCTTAATTGCTCTTTTACGGAGACCCCGCTTAATACAGATTGCTCCCAGATAATGATGGGCCTTTGCATTTTCCGGAGCCTTTTTCAATCCTTCATCGATGCTCATAATGGCCAAATCATCGAGGCCTATTCGGTAATAATAGACTCCTAGGATGAAGTGTGAGTATCCGTTATCTGGTTCTTTCTGAATGGATCTTTTGAAGAGTTTCTCGGCTTCCTGATTTTGCCCGAGTCTCATTTTTACGATCCCCAGATTTCTCAANGTGTAGACATTGTCGGGTGCCCTTTTTAGGATTTCTTCATAATGAGTTGAGCATTTTTCGAAGTTTCCTTTAGCGAAGTCAACGGCGACAGCTGCCGCGTATTGTGTGAGATTTTCATTGAGTCCCACCTTAGATAATTCGCCTTCATTGGTTTGGCCAATTTCGGGATAAGTGATGGGCTGCTGCTGGTCTCCCTGCACGAGTATCAGCCCTGATTTTTCACCCAGATCACCGAGTAAACTTTCCTTTAAAAGTTCCTGCTCTTGGGCAGTTAAAACGGTCCCCTTGCCGGCAAGTTTTTCAATCTGATTAATGAGACCTCGCGAAGCGACTCCTTGCCTGGTCAGTTCCTCCAATACAAGTTCCTTGGCCTGCTTTCTCCATGCCTGCTGCATGATTTGTCTCTTGACGATACTTCTGAGTGTTTCGTT
Source organism: Verrucomicrobiales bacterium (assembly GCA_002708885.1). Lineage (GTDB taxonomy): Bacteria > Verrucomicrobiota > Verrucomicrobiia > Verrucomicrobiales > DEV007 > EC70. Next base: position 11,604 of record PAPL01000006.1, read on the forward strand.
TTCTATGAGTGCCGCTTGTGCGATAGAATCTTTGCCTTTGGGTGATTCTAAAGCCTTAGCCAAGTTGTTTTCAGTGACTTTAAGCTTTGAGGAGAGATCAGCTATTCTTTCCTGATATTGAGTGTTTTCCTGCTGAATAGCAGCGAGTCGTTCTTCTACTCCTTTGATTTTATTTCTTAGAGTGGCAATTTGTTCTGCGTCTCTTTCTTTCTCACTAGATAAGCGCTGAACTTCGGTCCTTGCCTCCGAGAGTTGATTTTTTAATGTGAGATTTTCAGCCAGTAATTTTTTTACATCATTATCATCGGCACCATTGAGGAGCTCTTCTATTCGAGTCCTTTCAATTTTCAATTCTGCGCGTTGAGCTTCGATTGAATCATTAGATGATTTAACCTTGATAAGTTCTTGCTCTAGTTCGGTGTTTCTTTTCTTTGCTTTTAAGAAAGACTCATTTACTAAGGCAAGATCATTTTGAAGATGAGCGATTTCAGCTTTCAGTTTTTTTGCATTCTCTGAATCCTGTTTTTCTGAATCCAGTTTTGCCTGAGCATCCTTGAGCTCATTCATTAAACTGGCCTGAGCTCCTTGCGATGTTTGTAAATCTTTAACTGCTTGCTGATAATTGATCTGTGTCTTTTGTAGATTCTCCTGAAGTTTTTTACGAGCTGATTCTAATTGTTTGATTGTGGCATCCCTTCTTTCTAACAAAGATGCCTGATTGTTATCTTGAGGCGATAGTTCATTTGGTAATTGAGGAACTTCATTGTCTTTGTTTTGAGTAGGTACGTTTTTCCTGCACCGTTCGATGGCTTCATTAACTTTTCTCCTGCGATAATTTAGGACTTCGGGTCTCCAGCCCCTGTGCTCACGTGCAATGTTATCTAGAATGATTTTGGCATCATTGAATTTACGAAGTGCTTCAGAAAAGTTTCCACTCTGTTCAAGTTTCTCTGCATCTTCCACTTGCAGATAAGCTTCGAGATATATCGTTCCCGGGTCCTGTGAATAAGTAACGGCAGCGCTACTTAAGAATGCTGCTGCAAGGATAACAGGAATTCTTAAAAGTGAATATTTGAGGTTTGATGGATTTAGCATTTTCTGAAGGGGTACTCAATATAGGCTAATGGCTAGATATTGTGCGGAAAAAATATAAAAAACTAATAAAAATGAAACTTTTTATTAAAAATAAAGACTTATTAACAATATATTGGTTCTAGGTATTGAGCGTGAATGAATAATTTGGCATTATTTTGATGTGAATAGCTCTATTGATAGGCAGGTACTTGTACTAAATCGCCTCTGGCAGCCGATTAATTTATGCTCTGCTCGGAGAGCCATAGGTCTTCTTTTTTTGGGCCATGCTCAGGCTGTTGGAACTTTCGGTGAGGAGCAGTTTTCAACTCATGATTTTGAATCATGGCTGAGCCTTGAAGAGCGGCCAGATGATTGGCCTGTCGTTAATACCGTATCTTCTTGTTTTTGTTTGCCTTCAATTATTGTTCTGGCGGCTTTTGATAGGCTTCCCAGAAAAGAGGTGAAGTTTTCAAGAGAAAATATTTTTCAGAGAGACGATCACTTGTGCCAATACTGCCACAAGAAGTTTGATTCTCGTGAATTGAATTTGGATCATGTCATCCCAAGGGACAAGGGAGGCGCGACGAGTTGGGAAAATGTTGTCACATCATGCATCAGGTGCAATACGAAGAAAGGTAACAAGTTGCCCAAGGAGGCGGGAATGTTCCCTCTAAAGAAACCCGTGGCTCCTCGTTGGAGACCACTCGTTGGTTTCAGGAAAGAATTCGACAGCAATTATCATCAGAGTTGGAGAATGTTCTTGGACCCTAACCCATCATCTGTCGAATTGAGTTCCTAATATAATATAGAACTTAAAGTAAAAAAAATGAGCCGCTCAATGGCGGCTCATTTAAGTTTAAAGGATAAAGTTATAATTTATATTCTACAGAGCGAATTGCTTGATGTGCAGGACACGATAGTTGTAGAATTTTTCAAGTGAAGGCTGTTGCATGTTAGGATCATTGAAATAATCGGGTATCTTATTATCACTAGGGTCAATGTATCGCTCAATGATGGCTGATCCTCTCCAAGTTCCTGTTGGTTTGTCTTTCTCAGGGTCGATCGTGTCAGGCGCCACGCTCCTTGCCTTCTTGAGGGTCTGAACAATCATGTGAACCTTAAACACGTTGGATTTAGTGGTTAAGCGGGGTTGCATATTCGCATATGGCCGTTCCTTCACATTGTCTCCTGTCAATTTATGAGAGGCCCAGTACTTACGCATCTTCGGATAATCCGGATTCTCAGAACCGCTCTTATTACCTAATGTCTGACCTTCCGGGACTAGGTACATCTCACAAATCTCAGTCGGGGATCTGAAGATCCTGTTCTCTTCAAACTTATCCTCCCACTGCTGTAATGTTTCGTACGCGTCAATTTTCCTTCTCCAAGAATCCGAGCCTCCGTTCTTTTCCTTGTAGTTGTTTCCTTGTTCTGTCGGTATGGCTACTACTCTTTCCGCTTTCATTAAGGCGTGAATGGCAGTGTGTCGCTTGATGTAATCGAACGGCACGATCTGAGTGTTCATGCTGATTTTACCTCTCGTTGCCGCGGGCATGGAAATGGCATAAGGCTCCACTACTGGCATCCAGAAAAGATCCATCCACAAGTGATCCGGTGGGTCCCCTTTGTTTGGTTGGTCAGGTGCACCGAAGTGCTCAGGATCGGGCCTGAAGAGTAGTGTCCTCCATGGTATGTCTGCCTGAATTCCGGAAGACATGGAACCCCACATGCCTGGTCCACATATGACACGGTTAGGTGAAAAGTTCGCTTTTGATGTGACGTCCGCAGCTGATAGTGCTTTCTCATCGAAGTAGGGGTTGCGGTTGCCGCTTGGGCGGTTCCCATCATCACCACGGTTCACGTAAGGTCCATCCATTTGCATTGCGATTCCGCTGTCCCAGTCACCAGTGATCATTGGATCGACTGAGAACTTATAATCAGTCCTTGGGTTACCCTTAACATCGACAAAGAAATTCGGACTNTCCGGCGANATAGGGAAGTCAGGTNTTGNNNNCTTTGAGTANCCTGCNCCNACGATGAACTCACGCTCGTTTGAGTANCCGGTATATTTATANCCNTCNGGNTCGACTAGGCTNTGAGCGTGCCGNTCAGTGCTNTTGAATTTNGGATGTGGNTGGAANACATGATTTTCAATGACCCGTTTTGCTCCNAGTAGTCTGAAGTCACTGTGACTCACGACGAGTGACCGTACCACGGTCCCGGGACTGATCAGGTTCTGCGGGTTATTTCTGGCCTTGGAAACGGTCTGTCTCCAAGAGTCACGGTTATCATAACGGGGTACCGGGATAGTGAATTCATTTGGAAAGTCCAACTCGAATACCTGAATGAGGTTGTTCACATCACGGCTATCAGCACCGCCTCGCGTATCGTACAGAACAACGCGCATGTCTGGCTCTGAGGCTGGGACCCTGTCCGGGGCACCTTGAATNTCAACTTTTAAGAGTCCCGATCCTCCGGGCACCGGTACTCCTCCGGCAGCATTGCCTCCTGAAGGGGTCCAGTAAACTGGCTGAGTTGTTCCATGTTGACGAGGGCCTCCATGGGCTCCCCATCCTCTGAATCCTTTGAGGGTCATTGAGGTTTCACACCTTGCCTTGTTATTGGGCACTAGCCTGCCAATGTTGGCTCCGTTAATAGTGATCGATGCAGGTTCCTGATCCTGATTACCGAAACGCTTTCCAATGACTTGCAGAGAAGTCTTTGGAACCATCTTAGTGAATCCATGACTCGGGCAGAAAGTTTCCAGCAACAGTCCAACTTCAATGCGCACGCCTCCTGGTGGTAACTGACTTGCATTGCCTTGNGTAGTTCCATCCTCTGACCNCTGACCNGTNCACTTAAATACTAATGCGNCNTCNGTGAGTGTCGGTAATCGGCCAAATCCTCTAGGGAACTTNAGNTAAGGTTTGTCCCACCTGACCTGGTGAGGTGATGTGCCTCCGCATAGGCAGCAACCGGCAACCTGACCGTGCCCGGATGCATTGCCCCGTGCCGTGTACTGGTCCGTGTTGTAAGGATCGTTNAGGTTGGTTGTTCGTACGTANTCCCAGAGCTGAGTTAGGATTTGTTTTCCATCCTGATAAGGTCCAGAACCGTACTTTCTTCCGAGGCTCCCGCCGTATCCGGGAATCTCGTTACTGGGAGAAATAAGGTTTACCAAGTAATTATCAAGTAGCTGGAGATTTTGTCCGCTAGCNTTTCCGTAAATTTCATTGTGACGGCTACCNCTACTGTTCCTTTGCCAGTAATACTTTCTTCTGTTTTTACCAAGCGATGAGACGAATACGATCAGGTTATCAAAATAAGTATTTCTGCCCGTGTTTGTAAAAGTTGGCCACATGCACATTCTGGGCGTCCCGAACATGGTCAGTTCAGGAGCGATACTGTTAGCGGTCAAAAAGAACCGTGACTGCTCTAACTTTCTTCTACTGATTTGAGAGCTTCTGAAGGTCATCGCTTCTTGCCTTTCGTCGATGCTCCTATTTCTTTCATGCCTATATAAAAGCTCATCGTAAGTTGCGTAGAGACGATCGTCGTCCCAGGTCACGCCCTGAGTAGCATTCGTTGATCCGGACGCTGAAGAATTCTTATACTCTATCTTTGGTACCAGATCATAAATGTTTCTTAGCTTCTGCTTGTCTTGTGTAACATCTTCATGAGGATAAAGGACTGAGGATAGCGATACCATTGAAGGGTGACCCGGGAAACGTTGGGTTTCTTTTTCTACGGGCTGCTTTAACGCCATTTCACGTTCTTGCCTCGAATCGTATCGCGGNATGTCCCAGGGAACGCCCTCGGATGCNGTATTCACGTTTATTTTGTTACTTTCATCATCGGTCCAGAACGCGACTCTCGAAACGATTGGGTTATTAGCAGTGGGCAGGCTGATTCCTGAGTTGGGTATGAATTTGTTTTCTTTGTCCAGGTATCCCATGGTTCCGTCTTCGAGTATGTACAGCCATTGAGTGGGCATTGGAAGCCTCTGCAATTTGGGATCACTTCCGGGTAATTCGATTCCGGGAATCTGGGTCCCGGTCGATGTGGTTTGCGTGTAATTAAATCCTTCCACATTGTCGCGGTTAGTATTGTTAGAGCTTCGGCGAGCTCTCGGATCCACGATCGGAAAGTANAGTTCGTTTTCTCTCTCAGAGTACAAAGGAGAATTTAAATCAACGTAATGGGCTGGTCTTTCTGCCCAATCCTCAACGACATCNTNGACGAGATTATATTCGCTCTGTTCCTCCATCCTNGCCGAGGAGTAGAGTTTGTATTTTTTGGCAGCTAGTGTGTCATAGTCTGTTCCTCTGTTTGAGAATGTAGTGATGGCGCCTGGCTGGGATGCCCAAGTGTAACGTTTTCCTTCTTGGGTCTGTTCAGCGGTTGCTTTTCTTATCTGTGCCATGACCATGTTGGTAACGACATCAGTGAGTTGCCTTGTCCTGAGACTTGACCCNTAATAGTTAGAAGAATCCAATTCNTTTTCGGCAGCTGAAAAGAATCCCCATATGAGGAGAGTCATCAGCATGAGCACTGAGAGGACAGTGACAATTGCAATTCCGCTTTCCTTTTCTCTTGGNTTTTTCAGAGCAGGTCCTTTGCCGGGGCCGTTATTGCTTTTGTTGTATTGATTGGATTGCCTTGTAGACGTTTTCATAGCTTCAATAAAATTTAAAAGAGCGTGAAGANTTGGGTGTGAAAATATTTAGATTAAATTAGAGGTATCAGACGAGTTCAATTGGCATTGGAGATTGCTTATTTTATACCGTTTTGATCTTTATGAAATGTGGTTTTATTGNAAAGGGGNTGGGGTGGATTNCTTAATGCTCATGAATTTACAATTGATATACAAGAGCGTCAACGCTGTTTTCTGTGTTACCCTATAAANTAAGNGNNTTTTATAAAAATTATGATAATTCTAAAGCGTTGAGCGGAGATCATCGTAACGGGCCTTGATAGTATCATTAATGATTTTCTGATCATCCTCAGAAAGCTTTTCAATGGGGTACTTGAATTTGGTCCCGTCAGAACGTTCAAAATTGCCCTCTCCATCAATCACTGATGACAAGGAGGCAATTAACNGATTGCCCCCAGCATTGGTCCAGGTCCTTTCCTTCACTAGGGCCATTGGCACTACTTTTTTTAGGCTCAGAGTTGGAATTTGCAGTCCATTATGTTCGATCCGCTTACCAGTGTCCCAGGCAATATATTCGACGTGCTGATTGAATGGTTTTTTTCCCGCGCCTTCGATCATGACTGCTCCGTTGATGAAGATCGCACTACCCTTAACTTTTTTGGGTGGCAAGGGGACCCCGTCCCGGTCAAGTTTCATATCGAGGGCCGTCACTGATGAGATCACCACAAGGCCGCCNTCGGGCTGGTCATTGGCAACGGTCCCATTGACCCAGCGCTTCAGGGGCGTTCCTTGAATAATTGATTGTTGAATCGCTATTTCGGTTTCTGATGCATTTGCTCTGACAACAGAGAGGCTCGTCCCGGTATTTGAATCTTTGATTTTATCCAATCTTTTTTGCAGATTTTCTGCTTTTGCCCGGAGCCTTGAACTGAGGAAGCGGACTGGAATTGNAATGGTTTTATTATCAGTGGTCCTTAGACTGGCTTTATCATCTTTGACTCCAAGGATCTCAACTATTTGATATGTTTTCCCTTTGTAACTTAATCTTTCAGGCCGCTGAGCGGAGCCNAGAACGATGAATAAAAGGAGCGTTGCTGATAGAATGATAGAGAATCTCATAACAGTGACGTTGGTTATATAATTAAATTTTNCAGATTTTAATTAGAATTTATTAATAAAAGTCTTCGTTGTTTATTATTATGCCTGATTTTTTACTACAGTGAAGCGGAATCGATTCTGAAGGTCTTGCGTATGCGCGTGTTAGTGTCATTATTTAAGTAGTTAGTGTCGATAATAAAATGATCGGTACAATGAACCCCACCACACATGACATCATGAAATTCCTCCTCAAGAACTTTCTTTCAGTAGTTTTTTTGCTCAGTACTCCAATGTACACATTTGCGGATGAAGAGATCCCGTTAGTCCTTGAGGGTGCCGTATGGAAATATCTCGATGATGGGAATGACCTTGGGACAGCATGGAGAGAAAGTGACTATGATGATTCATCATGGAAGAGCGGTGCCGCTGGCCTTGGATTCGGTAACAAGGGAATTGTTACAACTCTGGACAGGGGCCCAAGCAGTGCTAGGAATGTTACCTTTTATTTTCGCAAAGAGTTTAACGTCACTTCTGCCGAATTAAACTCATTGGAAGGTGATGATCCTTTTTACCAGATACTGCTCGGGATTCAGCGAGATGATGGGGCAGTCATTTATATTAACGGTCAAGAGCTGTACCGTGAGAACATGCCCGCGGGTGAAATTAAGTGGAGTACTCTCGCCTCCAGTTCGGCTGGAGGAACATCCGAAACCAGATTTTATGAATCTTCTCCGGAAGGTACAGGTAAACTTGTCTCTGGCCGTAATGTGATTGCGGTTGAGATTCACCAGTCCTCACCAGGAAGTTCAGATGCGGGATTTAATATGTGGATGAGTGCCTTTAACGTTGCACCTGGTTATGGTCTATTCCATCCGCCCCAGTCCATNACATTTGAGGAGGCCGGTGAAGGTACAACATTCTTCACACCGAACTTCAATGATAACGATGATTTGGGCTGGGCGAGCCGTGACAGGAACGGNNTCGGGGGAGGGCTCATTGGGGGAGTTGCTAATTTTGACTGGCTCACGGGATTACCATTAGCGGATACCGGTATAGGATTTGCTGAAGGTCGTTGCTATGCGATTTCCAATGACCATCATGAAGTTTACTCTCAGGTNCCGGGCGATGAAACATTAAAGTATCGGATCGACCTTCGTAATTATGTGGACGTGGTCGTTTCTTTTGATGTTCGTACCTATGATGGGGGCTGGCCAGAAGCTGGTCTTAGGGCAGGTAACGGGTTCGAAGCGAATCAGGACTATATTAAGTTTAATAGTCANACAAGTATCGATGGTGATAAGTTCACCAAGAAGCAGGAGCTTAATATTACCGGAGGTGGTGGAGCCGCGGAGAAAGTCACGGAAATGCTTGTCGCGGAGGACCAGATCAAGAAGGCTCTGGTCCCCACAGAGGACATAGGATATGACTGGGTAAACCTCAATTATGATGACTCGGCATGGATGGATGTCGAAAAGACCAATGAGGACGGTACCGTGGTACGCGGNGGAGTAGGGTTCGCTCGTTCAGGGACCAGAGTTGACCCCTTTGATCCTTTCATTGCCCTTGATCTTGAAGAGCAGATGTATCGTACCACTGCAAGTGTGTTCCTAAGGATTCCTTTCACGGTCGTGGACAAGAGCCAGTTCAAGTCCTTAGTGTTAGGTGTCCGGACCGATGATGGATTCGTTGCCTGGTTGAACGGCGAGAAAGTGCAGGTATTCAAAGGTCCTGAGGAGCCTCAGTGGGACTCGGAGGCAACTGCCAGTAANAGTGATTCAATTGCACAGACCATAAAGGATTATTCATTGAATNAGTTCTTGGACAAACTTATCATTGGTCAGAACATACTGGCAATTCAGGCACTGAACAAAGGTAAGAGTGGTTCTGATTTCCTGTTCTCCTGCCAACTCGAAGGTGTCACAGATCAGCTTGCTCCACGGAACGATCCTCCAAAAACTTTGAACGATCTTAACCGTGGAATAAACGGTTCATTCTATCGTTACTTTTTCCCAATACCTGATGAGGCTAACAGTTATACTTTTTCTTATGAAGCTAAGTGCAACGAAAATACAGAATCTATTTTCTTTGATAATTTTGAAATTGATGGGACGCCTCTCACTGTCGATTCCTATCCTTCTTGGATCAAACTGGAGACTCCTTATCAGCTCGATGAGAAAGGGCTCCGTTTTGAAGATCCTGACGGGGACGGGATATCTAATTTTTTGGAATACGCTTTCGGAGGAGATCCGGCAGTACCAACGACTCAAACTGAGTCAGGAACGCCCATAATGCCTCAGGCAAGACTCGTTGAAGAGGGGGGTTTGAGGTGGTTTGAGCTNACTTGGAGGCAGGCCAATGATGCGACTTCGGGAACCTTAACGAGTCCCTTTGGTGGTTTTATTGTTCGGGACATCAAATATATTCCTCAGATCTCCTTCAATTGTGAGACTTGGGGTGATGGTACCGGCGCGGACACTTTCATTCAAATAGGAGAACCGGAAGACAATGAGGACGGTACAGTCACTATGACTGCTCGTTATATTAATCCTATTGATACTAGGGAAGTGGTCTTTGGACGTTTGAAGGTCGAGACCTACAAGGTCATTATACGTTAATTGAGGATTTAATATCTTTGAAGGGCAGGACTAGTAGAAGTTTTCATATACTGAATATGACCTTTAATTAATTTTCTTGCGTATATGCATTGTAAATNCTAGGTTCAATGATCAGATTGACGTATCGAATGTCAAAAAAACCGTAAACCCCTGAAAATTTCAATAATTAGCATCAAAAAGCGCCATGAATTCATCAACGCATAGATCTTTGCAGAATTCCCGATCCAGGAAGAGTGCATTTACGCTGGTCGAGACGGTCCTAGCCATAGGGATTGTATCCACGGTGATGATAGCCCTCATGGGTTTGATCCCAGTGGGCATGAAAATGATGAAGGAGGCCGGCGTCAATACGGTAGGCGCGAGGNTTGCTAACAAATTGTTAGGTGAGGTTCAGTTATCCGAGTTTGATGACATTCAACAGTACAATGGAAAAATTTATTGGTTCGATGATATGGGGACGCAATTAAAGAAAGGTGAAGATGAATCAAAAATAAGGAGAATTTATACTGCGAAGATTGAGGTTGAGGAGGAGAGTCCCAAGATACCAGGGGCCCAGGAGAATAAGTTTCTGAAGAGAGTAGTGGTGAAGGTTTCAAATGTTTTGGGTGATGAGCCAGACTTTAAGGATCCAGTCGCTGAGTCTGGAGCGAACCAGAAACGAATAAAAAAAGATTATAGATCGTATTGGACTTTCATAATTGATACTGAGAAGGACGATTGAGACGAACTNATAAATTTAAGCCATGAATATTTCAAAGAAGAGAAACACGGGGCCGAACCGAGCATTCACTTTGCTCGAGTTAATGGTTTCGATGGTTGTGCTATCTCTGATAATGCTGCTCGTATTTAGGATGCTTGATTCTACAACNAGGACCTGGTCCAACGCTCAGGCAAGAGTTTCTACTTTTAAGGAGGCGCGTGTCGCTTTTGAGGGAATGACTCGACGCATCAGTCAGGCAATGTTGAATACTTACTTCGATTATCAGTACCCAGGGAACAATCCACGGCAAAGGCCAAGAGGATACGAGAGGAAGTCAGACCTGCACTTTATCAGTGGAANATCTGAAGATTTGCTGGCCGCGGGCAAATATCCAACTCATNGNNTCTTTTTCCAGGCTCCGCTTAGCTTTTCAGTGGATCCAAAAAACAGATCTTTCGGGAGCCTGTTAAATAGCTGGGGCTATTTTGTTGAGCGTAATACGGACAAGGCTCAGATCCCTGAATTTTTTCCATNAGGAACCATACAAGATAGGGAGCGTTACCGTTTGATGGAGTTTAGGCCGCCAACTGANAATATGAAGGTTTATGCGAGTGATCTTAAGACCCGATACAATACGGACTGGTTCAAAGAGGACATCNTAGGTACTGAAGGAGGTACGCTGACTGAAGGAGGNAGGCCCTTTTCTATGCCGATTGCTGAAAATATAATAGCTCTGATCATTGAGCCGAAGAACTCAAGTGCAATTGAAGCTCCAAATACTTTGGCGCCTGAATATGAGTATAATAGCCGAAGATATCAGGTNAAAAGGAACGCCAAAGATCCCACAAAGCATCAGTTNCCCCCTCTAGTTGAGGTGACGATGGTGGCAATGGATGAGCGTTCAGCGCTCCGTCTCGAACAAACCATGGGCTCTTTACCAAGTGATTTGGTTCCACCGGGCCTTTTTCAGGAAGTTAAAGATTATGATGATGACCTGAAAGAACTTCAGGAAAAGTTGGATTCTTTCAGNCCGCCAATCACTTACAGAGTTTTTCATGAAACGGTAGGCATAAGGGCGTCCAAGTTCAGTGATTCGGATTTGCAAAAGTAATTATTAATTTATAAGNGCCTATGAAAAGTGTTCAAAGTAAGAACCGGGGATTTACACTCATTGAAGTTCTGGTGGTCCTCATGATCATTGCTGTGATTGTGGCTTTTACCATACCGGCAATGGGCCCCGCTTTGAAGGGATCCAAGCTGAGGCAAGCAGCTGACGAGCTCGAGGCGCTCCTGGCGGGATCTCACCAATTAGCGATCACAGAAAACACACCAGTAGAGATCAGGTTCTTTAAGTACGAGGACCCCGAGTCCCCTGGCAGTCGTAGAATGTTTCGAAGCTATCAGTCAGCGCAGGTCATAACCAATCCTCAGGATCATAATCTGGACACTTATGATTTGGGTGAAGTTAAAATGCTTCCCGCAGCGTTCGTTATTGCCGAGAAAACATACAGCACTTTNGTTGAGAGTGAGTTTCTCAGGAGAGATGAAATGGAGATTCCTAGAAGCAAATCAGCGGAGTATGTTGCTTTTGAGTTCAGGCCTGACGGCTCAACTAATCTGGCCACAGTAGATGAGAAGCATTGGACCATTACAATTATGAGGGAAACGGACGTCGAATCCACTCTTGATGAGTCGACAGAGTTCATAACCTTGGTACTCAATCCATTCAACGGCCGCATTCGCCGATTGCAGCCCTAGCCTGTAAAAATAGGTTAATTTTGGGTTAAGCGAGTTCGCTGACTCTAAGCGCTTTAGTTTTTGATCAAGTAGCTAATCTTTTTGGCTGTTTGGATTTTGATACGATATCGGCAAANNCCCTATTTTTCTGGGCATTTCGTAAAATACTAACCGTAAGATTCCATAATTTACAAAAATCATCATTTTTATCCGATTTACCATAAAATTGCCGTTGACCAAATAAGTGCTTAGGGGCAGATTGGGGCNNATTGGGGCAAAATGGAGCCTCAATGCAAGACGTTTTGGTTAACTCTAATGAAAGTAATGATGTCCGGTTATTTGCCGGAACTGTGCAGCATACGCTGGATGAAAATCACCGCGTGACTGTCCCTGCTCGGTGGCGCTTTGAAGGGCTCTCGGAATTATTTGCCGTTCCTGATCCTAGGCAGCCATTTCTGATCCTTTTGCCAGGAAGTGAATTAGAGAAAATCGTTGAGGATTTAGAAACGACAGAAGGAGTCGATCCTCTGGCACGACGCCAATTCGTCAGGCAGTTATTTTCAAGAGCCACCCCGTGNCCCCTCGATAGACAAGGCCGGCTCGTTCTCCCCTATGAGANATGCTCGGACCTTGGTCTTCGTGGCGAGGTCATGCTTGCTGGAGGAGGCTCTCGGATTGAGGTCTGGAGACCCGAGAATTGGTACGATAACCAGACCAAGGAAGAAGATTCATTTGCCAACACTGCTGATCGAGTTGGCCTCTAGTATTTAATAATTACCCCCCAATAAACAATAAATAGGAACCTCTAAATTGAATATAAGTCATTGTTAAATCACAAACTACATAATCAAAAAAATGAGGAAACTCATACCGAGGTTTCTATCTACCAGAAGATATTGTCCGGCCGGTCCAGTTGGTCAGGATGTTCTATACCACTTGAACGATTGGCCTTCAGATGACTGTTCTAATAAGCCCGATGTGGCAGGCTTTAGACAGGGTTCTTCGCCGGGAGCATTGCCTCCGGATGAGAACTCGCGTTTTAAAAGTAACAGATCAGAAGAGGCAGATTACCACCAGTCAGTTCTCCTTGACGAAGCGACGCATTACTTGGCCCCTGAACCTGGTAAACTGTTTCTGGATGCTACGCTCGGAGGAGGAGGTCACTCGGAACAGCTCCTGAGCAAGGGAGCCAAAGTGATTGGATTGGATCAGGACCCCGCGGCCCTTTCTTTTGCCCGTGCACGTCTGAGTCATTATGATGATAATTTCGGAGCAATTCAGGGTAATTTCCGTGACTTTGGCGAAATTCTTTCAACGATAGGCATTAGCGGACTGGATGGGTTCCTTATTGATTTGGGGGTTTCCTCGCATCAGTTTGATGCTGCTGAACGGGGATTTTCTTTTAGTAAACCCGGTCCATTAGATATGAGAATGGATCCGGACTCAGAAATCACAGCGGCAGAGTTGATAAATAATTGCTCCGAAGAAGAGTTGGCTCGGGTCTTTTATGAGTATGGAGAGGAAAGAGCCTCTCGCCGNATAGCCTCTGCGATTATCAAGCGCCGAAAAGAAAAGTTCTTTGAATGCACTACTGATCTTGCGAGTCTGGTTGAATCTATTTTGCCGAGGAGAGGGAAGAAACATCCCGCTACAAGAATTTTTCAGGCTTTACGTATAGCAGTAAATAACGAGCTGCGAGTTCTGGAGGAAGCGTTGGCTGAAATTCCCAAATGGCTACGTCCAGGAGGTCGCCTAGTCATAATTTCTTTTCATTCATTAGAAGANAGGATCGTTAAGTCGTACCTCAAACGTTGCAGTAAATCTATGATTGATCGACCTGAGTGGCCAGAGCCCAGATCCAATCCAAATTATTGCTTTAAATTAGTAATGCAGAAAGGCCTGATTCCTTCCAAGGATGAAGTGAAGAATAATCCGAGAGCTAGGAGTGCTCGGCTACGTGTGGCAGAGAGATTGCCTATAGAGGTGCAGCCCTAATTACTTAAATGAACGAGAGACGCAAAAAATATCAGCGCAGNCTCAAGATTGGATCGTTGTGNTCTCTTGTTATTATCGGATTCATCGTGGCCGGAACTGCCTGTGCGTTCGTGATGATAAAGAATGCTCATGTCGAGCGCAGTGATTTGCGCCGTGTGTTGTTGAGTGAAATCAAGTTGCAGGAAAAGAAAGTTCAGACAGTGGGTCTGAGAGTCGAGACGCTCCGAGATAGGAGGGCCCTTACAAATGCTCTTAAGGATTATAATAGCAAACTCATTCCTATAACTAACAGTTATATTTTAAGGGCGGAAAAGGCAAAATCATCAACTTCAGCGCGTGGNAAAATTAACGCTGATAAAGAAATTACATTTATTGATATAGACAGATCAGGTGGATAGCAATTCACTCCATAAGCGCAGTTTTTTTATTACTGTAATCCTCGTCATCGCATTCAGTGCGTTGTCGATAAGGATCGTTTATATCCAGATCGTCGGGCATGAGCGGTTTTCAAAGATTGCAAAGGCAGAAAGAATGGCCAGGACAGTTCTNCCAGCATCTCGAGGACAGATTTATGACAGGAACGGTGAATCGTTAGTGCAAAACCAGCACGTCCGCGATGTCATTGCTGACAGATATCATCTGGAAGATATTCATGTGTGTCGAAGAGCAGTCGCAGCCTCTGAAGGGGTCAGTGTCAGGGAAATATCCCAACGCTATAATTCAAAGGAAGTCAGAGAGCGTTTCATTGTTCTTGCTGAGGATCTGTTAAATCAAACTCTCGGAGTTGAGCGGGGTGTGCTTCAGGACATAGTTAATAATAATGACGGTAGGGACCGAGTTGTTATTTATCGGTCCTTGGATTTTATACATGCGGAAAAGGTCAAGGAATTGATGAGGGAACAAAAGATCGGAGGCTTCCGTTTTGAGGATTCAATGCGAAGATATTATCCAAAGACCGGGAGATTGGTCCAAGTCCTTGGATATACCGATGCAGAGAATGTTGGTAGGGAGGGTGTTGAAAGAACCTTGAACCGGCAGTTGGCAGGGAGACCAGGGTACAGGCTAGTTGAGAGGACTCGACGTTCGAGTGAAATCCTTTCGGAGCACAGTAAAGAAGTGAAACCCATTAATGGATCCAATGTGGAATTAACGATTGATATGGGGCTCCAGAACATAGTTGAGCAAGAGTTGGAGGTTGCTGTTCGTGAGTACTCTCCTGAGAAAATTATGGCTGTTTTTATGGATCCGGAAACCGGAGAAATATTATCAATGGCCAGTAGGCCGCAGTTCAATCAATTCACTCGTGANGGNGTCAGAAAGATTCATCCCGTNGCAGACCGCTATGAGCCGGGATCGACTTTTAAAATNGTTTCCCTCGCTGCTGCTTTTGATAGGGGGCTAATTACTCCTGATTCAAATTTTTTCTGTCATAANGGGCGNTACAGAGAGCCAGGAGTCACACTCAGAGATCATCGCGCGTACGGCTATTTGAGTGCGGAANAGATTCTCGCCAAGTCCAGTAACATNGGAGTNTATATGCTGGCCAAAAAAATNGGGCGGCACANATTTCATAGTTATATTAAGGATTTTGGATTCACCAAAAGGACCGGCATTGAGCTCACTGCCGAGTCTGCNGGCACGGTCACTAGGCCAGATTCGAAGGGTTGGAGNAAGACGTCATTGTCACGGATAGCAATGGGATATGAGGTCGATGTTACGGCCCTNCAAATGCTTAATGCTCTTTGTGTTATTGCAAATGGTGGGACTCTTTACCAGCCCCAGATCGTTCAGAGGATCACTTCTCAGGATGGATTAACAATGTACAGATTTGAATCAAAGAAAATTCGCAGAGTTATCCATGAGGGAGCTGCTAATAAGGTCAGGGATGCTCTGATGGCGGTCGTCTCAGAAGGGGGAACAGGAACTAGGGCTCAGGTTGACGGATTTTATGTTGCCGGAAAGACAGGCACTGCTTATAAGCCAAAGAGCCAACGCAATCAGGGATACCACATAGGACGCTATGTGGTTTCTTTTATGGGATTTCTCCCTGCCGAGAGTCCACGCTTGGCAGGAATTATTGTTGTCGATGACCCGCGAAATGAGGGTTCTCGATACGGAGGAACAGTAGCGGCACCGATCTTCTCGAAGATTGCCGCTGCTGCAATGCCCTATATGGGTATTGATCCTAGGAAGGCAACAAGATCATTGGGCCCATACACGGGGCAGGTACTGCAGGGTAACTTAATTGATTAGGATATTGATGAAATTAAGTAAGCTCACAGAAAGTATCCATCAGGCGATCCTCACAGGGTCTGATGATCCTGAGATTCAGGCATTATGTTATGACTCAAGAAGATCCTCAGACGGGTCTCTCTTTTTTGCGCTTAAGGGCCAAAATGTGGATGGCATGGACTTCATTGAACCCGCACTTGAGTCGGGAGCATCCGGTATCGTTGCGGAGGAGGAAGACCGTGGATTAGATGTGCCTTGGGTGAAAGTTCCAGACGGAAGATACGCAATGTCTGCGATGTCAGATATGATAAATGCATGTCCATCAAGCGAAATGAAAATTGCTGGGGTCACTGGGACTAACGGTAAAACGACCACAGCATTCTTGTTACACAATCTCTTGGAAAGAGGGCAGAGAAGGTGCGGGTTACTGGGCACAATCACTTACAAGACTGGATCAAATGAAGAGCCTCCAGTAACTCATACAACTCCCGAGGCGCCTGAATTGCAATTTTACTTATCTGAAATGTTGTCGAATGGATGTGTTGCGGCAGTGATGGAGGTTTCTTCTCACGGGATTGTTCAAAAGCGCACTGCCCATGTTCAGTTCGATGTTGGGATCTTCACTAACCTGAGCAGGGACCATTTGGATTTTCATAATACCATGAATCAGTATTATGAGGCGAAGCGTGGACTCTTTGAGCAGCTTGCATCTTGCGATGCAAAACCAAAAAAAGTTGCAGTTGTTAATTATGATGATGAGTGGGGAAAGAAATTAATTGCTTATAACGAGGACAGAAAATTAAAAACGCTGAGCTATGGTTTTGGTTTTGGTGCTGATTATCGAGCAGTAGATCTGCAGCAGACGCGCAAGGGAACAGATTTTAAAATTGAGGCGGGAAGCCGGCAATTTAGGGCAAGTATTCCATTCATTGGTAAATTCAATGTGTATAATGCTCTGGCTGCTCTGGTCGCAGGCATTGGCATGGGGCTCAATGTCCGTGAGACTGTATCTAATCTTGCAGATTTACCTCAAATACCAGGCAGGCTGGAGAGTGTTTCGGAAGGGAGGCCCTTTGATGTTTTTGTCGATTATGCTCATACGCCTGACGCCTTAAGTAACGCTCTTCTGACTTTGGAGGAGCTAAAACCCAGACGGCTCATTGTTATTTTTGGTTGCGGCGGTGACCGGGATGTTACAAAGAGGGCTCAGATGGGTAATGTTGCGGCGAGCATTGCTCATTATACAATTATAACATCCGACAATCCGCGTAACGAACCTCCGTCTAAGATAATTGGTGAAATTGAATCAGGATTCGAAGGGACGAATTATGAAATTGTTGAGGATAGGAGAGAAGCTATTGCTTTGGGCGTATCCTATCTGCTCCCTGGGGACATACTTCTAATTGCAGGTAAAGGGCATGAAACGTATCAAGAGATTTCTGGGCAGAGAGAGGACTTTGATGATCGTATAGTCGCAGGTCAGATGCTGAGTGACCGTGACCATGTTTTTGCGGATATGGTTCGTGAAAAAAGGGAGCAATATGAAAGAGACAAATTAGAGCGAGAAGACAGGAGCCGTTCCGAAGGAGAGGAGGATCTTCGGAGAGTATGAGGAGATTAAGTTTGGCTGAGGTTGCTTCCTATTCTGAGGGTGTCATTGATTCATCCTTTGAGCAATTGCTGGTCCATTCGGTTTCAACTGATAGTAGAAATATAAAGGGAGGAGATCTTTTTATAGCATTGAGAGGAGATTCTTTTGACGGGCATGATTTTGTTCAGGAAGCTTTCGCTGATGGGGCGGTAGCGGTGATGATTGAGAAGGGGGTTGAAGTGGATGTGAATTGCAGTTCTCCAGTAATATCAGTGAGAGACACTCTCAATGGCTTACAGGACCTTGCGAAAAATTACAGAGAATCATTAAAATTGACCGGAGTTGGAATAACGGGGAGTAACGGGAAGACATCGACAAAGGATTTTATATTTTCTGTCTTGAGTGAGGGATTTTCCGTTAGTGCAACTGCCGGTAATTACAACAACCATATCGGTCTTCCTCTCACAATATTAGAGGCGGATGATCAGCATGACTTTGGTGTGTGGGAGATGGGGATGAGTAATCCTGGAGAAATTGCTCTACTGGCAAGTATAGGAAGACCAAATATTGGAGTAATTACAAATGTTGGGGTGGCGCACATTGAAAATATGGGGTCTAGGGATTCCATTGCTATTGAAAAAGGAGCGCTTGCTGAAAGTATTTCTGGGGACGGGGTTGTTGTTCTTAATGCTGAGGATTCTTATTCGAGATCAATTGCTGAAAGGACCCAGGCACGGACAGTGACTGTCGGGTTCGGAGACGCGGATATTAGGGCTGATAATATAGCTATTGGAAGTGCATCGGTAAGCTTTATGATAGAGGCAAACGGTCACCGAGAAGAGGCAATTTTGCCGGTCCCTGGAAAGTATATGGTTCTTAACGCTTTGATGGCGGTTGCCATTGGCACTAATGCGGGATTGAGTCTTGATGTTATTGCAAGGGGTCTAAGTGAGGTAAAGTTGAGTGGGGGAAGGCTACAGAAAAGGGAATTCAGAGGAGCTGTAATTATCGATGACACATACAATGCTAACCCTGACTCTACTCTTGCGGCTATTGAATGCCTTGCCGAGATGAATTGTGATGGGCGCCGGTTCGCTGTCCTTGGAGGTATGGCAGAGCTTGGCGAGATATCAGAATCAGAGCATCATAGGGTCGGATCTGAGGCTGTGAATTTGGGAATCGATTTTGTCCTTAGTGTTGGTGAAATTGCTGCTCAGGTACATGAGGCCGCCACAAAAGGCGATTCGGGTCACTCTCATTTTTTCAACAACCATTTAGACTGTGCAGAGTTTCTTAATAATGAGATCCGTTCCGGTGATCTAATTTTGATTAAGGGGAGTCGTTCCTCTGCGATGGAGAACGTAATAAAAAATTTAGATATTTCATGATTCCTTGGTTATACGATTACTTGAAAGAGACTGTAGGCGTTGATGTGCAGTTGTTAAGATATATCACATCAAGGGCCGGAGTTGCCTGCATCTGCTCATTTGTTATCACATTACTGATAGGTCCTTATATAATTCGACGCCTCATTGCAATGAAGATCGGTCAACCGATCAGGAGTGCGGATGAAGTGCATAAATTAGCTGAACTGCATGACTCAAAAGCTGGGACCCCCACGATGGGAGGAGCGATCATTGTCATGGCCGTTATGATTAGTGTTTTAATATTTGCACGATTAAGTAATCCTCTTGTATTGGCTGTGGTGATTGTCTTTATAGGCCTGGGCCTGATTGGCTTTTGGGATGACTATCAGAAAGTAAAAAAGAAGAACTCTAAAGGTATTAGCGCTAAGACTAAGCTCATCCTTCAAGTGTTAGTATCACTCAGTTCGGGTTTGTATTTATATTTAAATCCCGCAACGTCAGATTACATTCGTGAATTATACGTTCCCTTTAATAAAGAGTCGCTAATTAAGGACATGGGCATCTTTTGTTTGCCTTTCTTTGTGTTGATAATTGTGGGATGTTCTAATGCGGTCAATTTGACTGATGGTTTGGATGGATTGGCCATTGGATGTTCTATATCAGTGGCCTTGGCTTATGCCGCGATCTGTTATCTGGTCGGGAACCAACAATTAGGAGAAAGATATTTGCTGATTCCTCATAGCAGATTCGCTGGAGAGCTCACTATTGTATGTCTAGCGTTGGTCGGATCCGGATTAGGATTTTTATGGTTCAATTGTCATCCTGCAAAAGTTTTTATGGGTGATACCGGATCATTAGCATTGGGAGGGGCTTTTGCGGCTTTAGCAATTTGCTCAAAGCATGAAATTCTGCTGGTGGTAATTGGTGGTGTTTTTGTTATGGAGGCAACTTCAGTCATTCTTCAGGTTTTTAGTTATAAGTTTCGTGGAAAGAGGCTCTTCAGAATGTCACCGATACACCACCACTTTGAACTTAAGGGATGGCATGAGAGTCAGGTAATTGTTCGTTTTTGGATTCTGTCGCTTCTTTGCGCGCTCATTGGATTGGCAACATTAAAACTAAGATAATATTCTGAAATACCAAGGGAAATATATTGCAGTGTTAGGATGCGGCCGTAGCGGGATGGCGGCGGCGAGACTGGCATTGCGTGAGGGTGCCAATGTTTGTGTTTTTGATACTGGAAATTCATCTGAATTGCACGGTAAGGCTCAAGAGCTCAGTTCGGAAGGGTGTGAAGTTGTAATTGGTGAAGATGCGTTTTGTGCTGATCCTGAAAAATATGCATTTGCTGTAATTAGTCCGGGAATAAGTCTTGATTGGAAAATAGCGACTCAATTTACAAATTCAGGGGTAAGTGTCATTGGGGAAATAGAATTCTCTTATCCGTTCTGTTCATCGGGAATTATCGGGGTCACTGGAACGAATGGTAAAACTACAACTGTTGAGTTGATAGAAACAATATTGAATGGATGTGGAGAGAAAGCAGTGGCTGGCGGTAATTATGGAAGGCCTCTCGCTGATATCGTATGTGATTCGGTCAGTTACACTTCCGTAGTATTGGAGATTAGTTCGTTTCAATTAGAGGCGATAAGAGAATTTCATCCAAGTGTGGCAGTCTGGACTAATTTTGCACCGGATCATCTGGATCGATATGCGGGGCTAGAGGAATATAGGTCTGCAAAATTGAATTTATTCGTTAATCAGACTGAAGAGGACTGGGCCGTAGTTAACAGTAAAGACGAGTTTCAAGGGTTAAGGGCTCAGACAGTAACTTTTTCAGCGTATCAGGAATCAGCAGGCTACAGTTCAAACGGAGACAATATTGTTTGTGGGGGAAATATATTATTCAATCTTCAACAAACAAAACTAAGAGGTATTCATAATGCTGAAAATGTAATGGCAGCAACTGCTGTTGCTCAAATCAAAGGGCATTCCGTCGATGCAATTATAGGGTCTCTTTCAGATTATACAGCTCCCCCGCACAGGTGTGAGTTAGTAGCAACAATTGATGGTGTTGAATATATTAATGACTCGAAAGCGACTAATCTTCATGCAATGGAAAGTGCATTGGAGTCATTTTCAGGAACTGAGGGAGAAATTGTTCTCATAGCGGGAGGTAAAGAGAAGGGACTGTCATTTGCCGATGTTACAGACTCGGTATCAAGGCATGTTAAGTATGCGATTCTCATTGGTGAAACGCGTTCGCGAATAGCAGAAATATGGGGAGCTGATATCGATTGCCGGTGCGCTGAAGATATTGATGAAGCGGTGAGTATGGGGAGGGCATTGGCAACGGAAAGTGGAACGGTCCTTTTTTCGCCCGGAACTTCCTCTTTCGATATGTTTTCCGGATATGAGCAGAGAGGCAATTTATTTAAAGCGGCTGTAAAAAAACAAATAAAACAAAAATAAATTATGAGTAATAAAAATAGACAAACAGATAGTAATGATAGGCGGCATAATTGGCTGGATGTTTTTGCAAGGACTCGGGGATCAGCCTCGGATTCAAGTCCGAATGAGCAATGGCATTCTGAGGTTCCTAATATAAAGCTTTCGAGAGCATTTGTTGTGGTTTTGATTCTTCATGTGGTTGCTGTTGGAGGAATATTGGCTTTTGAAATGTTTAAGCCTAAGGCCATGACTGTGTCCGTAGTGAGCAATGAAGAGGAAAATAATGAAGTTTCTTCTAAGGAAATTGCTAAGGAAAATGAAACCGAAGCTCAGGCGGATGCCGAGAATGACAAGGGATATGAGCGTTACATTGTAAGGAGTGGAGATAGTATCCGAGCCATTGCAGAATCTTATAAGATATCAAGGACTGAATTGTTGGCAGCGAATTTAATTGATGAGGACCATCCCTTGGTGAGTGGAAGGATATTGAGAATTCCAAAACTCAGTTTGGTTGTTAATGGAGGTGTGGAATCTCCTGTTAATTCTGAATCGGAAAATGAGGATTACATTCCTCTAAATGCTTTGCCTCTGGTTGAAGCGAATCCGGTGGAAAAAACAGAGGAAATGAGGGCAGAGAAAATGTTGGAGGACAACAATGATAAAGAAAACGGATTTCAATTATTGGCATCAGTTCCACCGGTAAGGACAAACGAAACTGCGCCTCGGGCAATTCCCGTTTCTAAAACTAGCCCTTTGCGACCTCCTAGAATAGTTAAAGAGATATCCACAAACGATTTTGTAGCTTCAGGTAATCAGGGGGCAAATCAAGGAATCGCTTCAACTCATACCATATCGTCAGGTGATACGCTTTATAGGATAGCAAGAAAGTATAACGTTAGCGTTGATTCGTTATTAAAACTGAATCCAGGAGTTGATCCCAGAACCTTAGGAATAGGAAAGACCTTACTCTTACCCTGAAGATAGGTATTTGTTTCTTTTTATGGGCGAAAAGAGTTTACAGATATTTGTTTTTTCAATTGTGGCGTTGCTCGTCTTAGGCGTGGTGATGCTTCTTAGTACTAGTGTTTTTATTGCGGACAGAGCGGATATCTATCATGATGTACATAGGCAGATTATTTGGTTGGGATTAGGGATAATTATTTGCGCCATCACATCTTCTATAGATTACCATTTTTGGAACCGCTCTCAGTGGGTTTGGTTTTTCATATCTTTGTTTTTTTTAATACTCTGTTTTATTCCTCCCTTTGCCCAACCGGCGAATGGATCATCTAGATGGATAGGGTTAAGTCATTTCGGTTTTGATTTTGCTCGCATACAGCCTTCTGAATTAGCAAAAATATCTGTAATCTTTGTATTGGCCGGATGGTGTTCAAAATACAAAGAAAAAATAAGTGAAATGCGTCACGGTTTTATCTATCCGGTCCTGATAGTTCTTGTTCCTGTACTTCTAATTGGTTTTGAAGCTGATATGGGAACGGCAGCATTGCTGACATGCGCATCATTGATTATGCTCCTAGTAGGTGGTGGTAATATTAGGTTCTTTGTTGTGAGTGGCCTCATCTCGTTGGCCGTTCTTAGTTTCGCTGTTATGATGAATTCAAACAGGTTACAAAGGTTCATTGCGTTTCTTGATTTGGAAGCTCATAAGACCGGTTTTGGATTACAGCAATGGCGAGCCCAATTGGCTCTTGGCGAAGGAGGCGTTACTGGTCTTGGGCTCGGTGAAGGTAGAGAGAAGCTCATGTATATGCCCTATGCACATACGGATTTTATATTTCCTATGATTGGTGAAGAGCTTGGAGCTGTTGCTACCTTATCAGTGATTTTTGCTTTTGTTATGTTACTAATATTTGGTGCTTCTATAGCGAGTTCCGCCCCGGACCGTTTTGGTAAGATTTTAGGATTTGGACTTGTGACATTAATTTCTTTGCAGGCGATAATAAATATAGGAGTCACTACAGGGTTATTGCCTAATAAAGGATTGCCTCTTCCGTTCGTGAGCTATGGAGGGTCCAATTTATTGTTCAGCTTGGCTGGCATTGGAATCCTTTTAAATATCTATCGACAGGGGCATGCTCCCATGAAGGATCCTGACGCAGAGCTTTTTGACGGTTCAAGACTAACGCCAAGGATATAATAGAAATAATGAATGCCCGTGTAGTTATTGCTTGTGGTGGAACAGGAGGACATTTGTTCCCTGGAATTGCGATAGCTGAGTGTTTATTGGATAGGGGCCATGATCCGCTACTTGTTATTTCTGAAAAGGAAATAGATGCAATAGCGATTCGAAGTCACGAACACCTGAAATATGTGTCATTGCCATCGATTGGTATGCCCAAAGTATATTCTCCTAGGATGCTGAATTTTGTTTTTAGGTACATTAAAAGTTATTTCTATTGCAAGAATGTTATAAAAGAATTTGAGGCCGATGCTGTTCTTGGTATGGGGGGATTTACATCGTTACCGGCACTGATGGCCGGTCAAGGAATGGGAGTGAAGACATTTATTCATGAATCAAATGCTTATCCTGGAAAAGCGAACCGTGTTGCAGCCCGATGGGCAGATATTGTTCTGTTAGGGATGGAAGCATGTCGCCAGCACTTTCCGGGAAAGAACGTTAAAGTTGTGGGAACTCCATTGAGGGGAGTAATGAGAAAGTCTTATGACCGGAACCAAGCCATTGAGCATTTTAATCTTAGCTCTGAGAAAAAAACATTGCTAATATTAGGTGGCAGTCAGGGAGCTTATGGTATCAATTCAGTAATAACGGATTCACTCACCGATTTGAAGGACTTAGGTGTCCAGATTATCCATTTAACGGGACCAGCTGATTATGATAGGGTCTCTTCATTATACGAGGGTGTGGACATTGATTCCCATATCGCACCTTTTTGTGATTCTATGCAATTGGCGTACGCTTCTTGTGACATTGCCATTGCAAGGTCCGGAGCATCTAGCCTCGCTGAGTTGTCAGCCTTTGGAATTCCATCAATATTAGTTCCTTATCCCTATGCTACTGACGATCATCAAACACTCAATGCGGTTGTTTATAGTGATGCTGGCGCTTCTCTCATGAGGCAGGAAAGTGAAATGAGTTCAAGTGCTCTGATCAGTTCTTTGAGTCAATTGCTTGATAGTAATAATGAGGTTTATAAGCAAATGAGTTCTGCTATGAGAAAGATGGCGGTCATTGACGCCGCTGAAAATATATGTGAACAAATACTAGTAAATTCTAAGTGAAAGACGAGTGGTCAGAAAAATTGCACTCAGGTGCTCAGTTTCCTATGAGGATACACCTCATTGGGGTCGCTGGCTCTGGCATGAGTGGTTTGGCTTCACTCCTATTGAGCCTCGGGCATCGCGTCAGTGGCTCTGATAAGGTGTCAACGAAGGAGACGGATCGCCTTGAGAGGGCAGGTCTGCAATTTTATTGTCCACATGATCCTGAGGTCATAAATGATGCGGAACTGGTTATTTTTTCATCAGCGATTCGAGAGGGCAATGTTGTTTATGACGCTGCTATAGAAGCGGGGACCCCAATGCTGAGACGTGCCGAAGCATTGGTTTCAATAATGTCAAAGAAGCAAAGTGTAGTGATAGCGGGAACTCATGGCAAGACAACGACTTCAGCATTGGCAGCCAAAGTATTGCAGGCAGGAGAATTAAATCCATCGCATTATGTTGGTGCAGAAGTTCCAATTCTTGGAAGTAATGCATATTGGAGTGAGTCCGGTGATCATTTTATTGCGGAAGGGGATGAGAGTGATGGGTCTTTAATTAAGTTTAATCCTGATTATGCCATATTACTAAATGTGGAGGAAGACCATCTTGATCATTATACTGATGGGATCGATGGGATTCGTGAAGTGTTTAATCAATTCTTAGATTCGACACATAAGAAGATTATATACTGTTCAGACGATCCAGAATCATCTGCTCTATGCGAGTCCCGTAATAATGTTATTTCGTACGGATGGGAGATCGGTGATGATTTTTCTGCGGAAGTTTGTGAAATGCGTGAGGGTAGCACGGACTTTGATGTTTTTTTGCGTGGCGACTTGCTGGGAAGAGTCACTTTAGGGGTCCCTGGAAAGCACAATGTACTAAATGGGCTGGCAGTCATAGCTCTTGCCACAGAGCTCGGGATCGATTTTTCAGATATAGCTGACGCGATGAGGGAGTTCAGAGGCGCTAGGAGAAGATTTGATGTGTTGTACCGTTCAGCTAACTATTCTGTTGTTGATGATTATGGACATCATCCTACAGAAATTAAGGCAACGATTTCGACGGCCAGGCAATTGAATCCGGAAAGATTAGTGTGCGTGTTTCAACCTCATAGATACACTAGGACACAGCTCATGATGGATGAATTCGCTAAGGCTTTCAGGGAAGTTGATGCATTGTTTGTCACCGATATATACCCTGCCGGGGAGAAACCAATTGAGAATATAAATTGCGAATCTGTTGTTAGATCCATCAATGAAGATGGGCACAATAATGTTTATTCAGTGCCTGATTTGCGAACGGCTCATCTTAGCGTTGGTTCTTCTATTTTATGTGGCGACACCATTTTAACTTTGGGCGCGGGTAATATACATGAAGTGGGTGCTATTCTTGCTCGTGACTTGGAGGTCTTGGATAAGTTACGAAGAGAATTGGATGATCCGCAAACCAAATGCAGGTTATATGAACCAATGAGCCGTCATACGACTATTAAGATAGGAGGTCCTGCACAGTATTGGATTGAGCCGGCAAGCGTTGAGGGTTTTGCGAAATCTCTGAAATTTTTCTTTAATAAAGGCATTAGTGTCAGGGTAGTGGGTAGGGGTTCGAATTTACTGGTATGTGATGGGGGTATTCCAGGTGCGGTGATACGTCCTTCGGCTGGTGAATTTGAGGAAGTTAGGGTTTCTGAAAATATTGTTACTGCTGGAGTAGGTGCACGATATAAGAAAGTGAGCAATATAGCTAAAG
>PAPL01000007.1 GCA_002708885.1 Verrucomicrobiales bacterium
CCGTCATGGACTTCACCTATCCTGTGAATCATGCCGGTATAAAACAAAACCCGCTCGGTCAACGTGGTCTCGCCGGCATCAATATGTGCGCAGATTCCTATATTGCGCGTATCCTGCAACGGGAAGTCCCGATCTGGTGAGTTGGGGTTATCGGACACGCGCAACTATAATAAGATAATGAATGGTCACCGGAATCTGAAAAAGTGGTAGCAGGAGGGAGAGTTGAACTCCCGACCTTAGGCTTATGAATCCTCTGCTCTACCACTGAGCTATCCTGCCATCTGTATTTGTTCCAACGACTTACAGAAGCCGCGTTCACCAAAAATATTAAATTGATACTATTTTTGATACTAAAGTGAAAATTATCACTTTTTTGAGGATTATCTACTTCAAATTTTGATTTTGAGGATTGAGCTTTACTCAACATTAAACAGAAAATCTTATACACAATTTAGGTTTCTAAATAAGACCAAAAGTGACAGTAACTCCCATCCTAATAGCTGCCTAGGATTCAGGAGGTCATTTCCGAATAATTACCCTCACCTCATCTGATTTTTTCTTAGTAAAGCTATTTTAATTTTAATAATTCTGCTTTATTAGCTTTTTCAATTTGAGACAAAACTAACTCTTGCTGTTTCGTCACTTTATTAAATTTTTCCATAAGGCTATTAAATTCATCGACATCACTGTCTTTATCAAAATAAAACATTTCATCCTCATACACCCATTCACCGTTAGCTGAATGCAAATGTAAAACAACAGAGTACAAGGCATTTACCACATCAATTTCCGTTTTTGTCGCTAATTCCAACAGATCCTTACCCTTGTTATAATTTTCACTCGTTAATGTTCGGTCTTTGGGTAGCAGATTCCTCAAAGCTTCATAGAATTGATCGTAAGAATCAACATTCTTATTGCGCAGATTTTTGACTGCCTGAACTGCGCGATTATAGATTTTATTTGTCTCTGCCAGAGAACCAGCCCTTTGGATTCTTTCTGGCTCAAATATGGATGACCACCCGCACTCCTCTAACTCTTTAAAATAAGCGTTCCGAATTTCAATACTTTCATTAAATCTTACTCGAAGCAGATTTGTGACTTTTTGCTCATCCGTTTCTGGAGATTCTATTTGTCTAAATTTAAAATCAACTTCTTCATCAAAATTATCATTAATTGAGGACAGAGTTTCAAAATCGCTCATCGTTTTATCTACAAATCTCGCTCTTTCGGCTTGCTTTTTAACGCCATACTGACCTAGAAGCGCAAGCCCAATGAGAAGAGCAGAAGAAATATACGCGGTGTTAAAAAATAATTTTTTGAAATCACCATTCGCAAAATAACTCCCCACACCACCTATTAAAGAACCAATCACTGCGCATATCACTGTAACGCTTGTAACAAATCCTAATGCAAATGCTACAGCTAAGACAACATCATCACTACGAATATATCCTAAAAACAATCCAATAACCCCAACTATTAATAGATATACTATATTCTTAGTTTTAAATTCTGATTTGTTGGAAGTTGATTGAACATTGCTAATATTGTTTGCATAAAGATTTGAAGCAGGCTGACTTGGAATATCTAGAATGGGATTTGATTGTTCTATATCAAGTTCAAACCAAGAGTTAACGTCCGAAGAGTTAACGACATGTATAACGTTTGGTTTCGTTAACTTAACAATTGAAGCTATTTCTTTTAAGGTGCAAATTTGATCTGAAGTATCTTTAAAGTCTATTGAAAGATGCCAACTGTCCGGCAACTCATTTTTGTGCATCAGGTCATATAGGTCGTTGATTGTCGTCTTTTTAGTCATGATATATATTCTTGCAATTTGGAGTTACTATCCTAATAGAGAGACGCATCCAACCCTCTTTTATTTCTGATGCTAATTCTGATACTAATTTGCGTAAAGGTCTAAAAAAGGACGCAAATATTTGAAATGCCATCATCGTCATAACCGATTAATATTGTATGTGTTGCAAAAGTTTTTAATGGATCCAAAATAAGAGCGTTTGAACTATCCCAGTTCTAGATTATTTGGAGTAATATCAATGAATCCCATGAAAGAAGAGGCCACTAAGGTCATAAGCAAGCTTCAGCAAAGTGGCTATCTGGCCTACTTCGCCGGAGGNTGCGTCAGGGATTTATTAAGGGACCAGGTTCCCACTGATTACGATATCGCAACGAACGCCTTACCTGAACAGGTCACATCACTCTTCAGNAAAACACGTTCGGTCGGCGCTCACTTCGGGGTCATTATCGTAATCTCTGGAGAGTTTGCTTTTGAGGTCGCCACTTTCCGCAACGACGGATCCTACGGAGACGGGAGGAGACCGGAGAGCGTTGAATTCACCAGTCCTGAGGAGGATGTGTTACGGAGAGACTTTACCATCAATGGAATCTTCTACGATCCAATTGAGGGATCTACAATTGATTACGTTAATGGGCAGGATGACATTGAGTCTGGCACTGTCAGGGCAATCGGCGATCCNGAGTCTCGTTTCAGGGAAGATCACCTAAGACTATTAAGAGCGGTCCGGTTCGCTGCACGATTTGATTACCAAATCGAAGAGAACACATGGGCCGCAATTTGCAGTCATGCCGNAGAAATAAAAAANATCAGCGAGGAAAGGATCCGTGACGAACTGTCCAAGATACTGACCGACCCTAATCGGGTTCGGGGATTTGACCTTTTAGTGGAAAGTGGTCTCATGGAAGCCATGATCCCNGAGATTTTAGATCTTAAAGGCTGCGAACAGCCACCACAATTTCATCCTGAAGGGGACGTCTTTGTCCATACGAGACTCATGCTGACGCTACTAAAAGATGACCCGTCCCTGTCTCTGGTACTGAGTATTTTACTTCATGACATTGGCAAACCTTCCACTTACTCCTATGACGAGGAATCGGACCGGATCAGGTTCAATGGCCATGACAAGATCGGAGCCGAAATGGCCTCTGACATACTCAAACGGCTCAAATTTCCCAACAAAGTGATTGAGGAAGTGACCGAAATGGTCGCTAACCACATGACATTTAAAGATGTGCAGAAGATGCGTGAGGCGAAGCTCAAAAGATTCATGGCAAGACCGACCTTCGAGGACGAAACGGAACTGCACCGGGTCGACTGTCTGGGCAGCTGGGGAGGCCTGGACAATTATGATTTTCTGAATCAGAAAAGGACCGAGTTCGACAATGAACCGATCATACCTCCCCCATTACTGACCGGAAATGANCTCATTGAAATTGGCTGGGAACCCGGGCCCAAGCTCGGGGAAGTCCTTACCAAAGTTCAGGACATGCAGCTCGAAAAAAATCTAAANTCTAAAGAAGAGGCACTCGATTGGGTGAACGCCAATTATCCCTCAAGCTGAATGGAAAATCACTTTCCAAGCGCCTCAGCAATTTGATCTCTGTAGTCGAGGGCCCTGTCCGATGAGCTCCCCTCACCAAACATCACTCCTCTCGAAACATTAATCACTAACGGTGCACTTCTGCCCGATCCTGATAAGAGGCTCAGGTCCCCTCCCTGTGCCCCGAGCCCGGGAAGTAAGAGCGGGGAATCCGGTATTTTTCCTATGATCTCCGGTTCGGCATTGGTCAGTCCGACCACGAACCCGACCTCACCCTCCAATGTCTCAGACCTCTTGGCCATTTCACAGACCAGCTCAAAGACCTGCCTCCCATCTTCTAATCTCTTCGTTTCAATATCGTCGGCACTGGGATTCGAAGTCACGCCGAGCAGATAGACCGCCTTGCCGGGGTACTTGAGCATTGGCTCGACCGAATCAAAGCCCATGTAAGGACTGATCGTGACCGCGTCTACTCCTTCCATGAATTCGAAGTACGCCTTGGCGTAATAGGACTGTGTCGCCCCTATGTCACCTCTCTTCGCATCAAGAATGACCGGGACATTTTCCGGAACATCAGCGATTAACTTTTCCATGATCGCATATCCCTTCGAACCGAGAGCCTCAAAATAGGCGGCATTCGGTTTGTAGCACGCGGCGTAAGGAATGGTCTGATCGACCAGGTCCCTGACAAAAGTTTCAAAGTCCCCGTCTATCTGGTCAGGCCTGGGGTCAATTCCAACGCACAGATTTGACCCAACCTCAGCTATCCTGGCACTTAGTTTTTCCGAATAACCCATATCAATTAGACTGAACCATTTGACCTGTCCAAAAGCACTTCATTCCCATTCAGGACCAGATCAACGCTTCCCTGAAGCTCCTCATCAAGGAACGGCGTATTAGGAGACTTAGACTTCATGAATTCCTGAGTGAATGTCGTCGTTGCCTGCGGATCAAAAAGAACAAGCTCTGCCCTACTCCCCTCCTCAATGGAGACCTGATCGAGGTTTAGAATCCTTCTCGGCTCCGCCGCGTATCTCTTGACCAGAAGATCCCAACCAAATTTCCCTTCCTTAATGTAGTGGTGATAAAGGGAAGGAAGAGCAGTTTCCAGACCAGTGATTCCAAAAGGCGCCGCCTCAAAGTCCTGCTGCCTTTTCTCAAATTCAGTGTGCGGGGCATGATCAGTTGCAATGACATCAAAGACCCCCTCAATCAGTCCCTCGAGTAACTTCTCATTGTCCTCCTCGGTCCTGAGAGGAGGATTCATTTTAAAATAAGTATCGTAGTTAACGATGTCATTCTCATTGAAAATCAAGTGATGCGGAGCCACTTCGCAGGTCACTCTGACCCCGTCATTCTTTGCGCGCCTGATGATTTCCATTCCGCGGGCCGTGGTAACGTGCTGAATATGCAGATGGGCACCGGTGTAGGCTGCAATTTGAATGTCTCTGGCAATGCAGATCTCCTCACTAATTGATGGTATTCCGGGAATGCCTAGCTTGTATGACCTTTTCCCTTCATTCATGGCCCCTGGCCCGGACAGCTTCATAGTCTCACAATGAGAGGCAAGTGGCAGGTCAAATTCACGCGCGTACTCCATGGCCCGGCGAAGGAGTTGGGGATTTTCTACCGGAGACCCATCATCTGTGATCATAACGACTCCCGCGTCCTTCATCCCTGCGATCGCGGCCATTTCATTGCCTGCCCTGTCCTTAGTGATGCATCCAGTAGTGAAAAACCCGATCCTCGAATCTCTTCCCGCAATTTCCAAAACGCTCCGGACCATGCCCCCACTGTCAATTGCCGGGACCGTATTGGGCATCGCAACGATTCCGGTGACTCCCCCATTAATTGCCGCTTCTGACCCGGTAGCAATAGTCTCTTTGGACGTTTGGCCAGGCTCCCGAACATGCACATGCAAATCAAAAAGACCCGGAATTAGTACCTTCCCTTCAGCGTCAATGACTCTGGCACCGTTGTCCGGTCCGAGAGAAGAACTGACTGCCTTAATGGAACCGTTCTCTACGAGGACATCTGATTCACGGAGCTCCGGACTGTCCTCGCTGGCCACTGATGCCTTTTTAAATAATATCAGTTCATCCATCCTGTTGATAGGTTTGAGGTTTGAGCCAGTACAGGACTGCCATTCGGGTCGCTATGCCGTTTTCTACTTGCCTATTAATGAGGCACCTGTCGTAAGTGGTGACCGAATCGGCCAATTCAACGCCGCGGTTAACTGGACCGGGGTGCATGACCCAGACCCCTTCATCTTTGATCCTCTTGAATCTGTCCTCGTTGAGTCCGTACACGGAATGATATTCACCTGAGCTAGGGAAGAACTGCTCGCCTTGACGCTCGAACTGGACCCTCAGCAGATAGACCACGTCCGGTTTCCAGTCCAGGGCCTCGTCGTAAGTCTTAAATTTCTTCATTTTGTCCGGCCTCCCAGGAGGGACCATTGTCCCTGGTCCAAGTACCCTCACTTCGGCTCCCAGCATGGTCAGAATCCGGCTAGTTGAACGGGCCACTCGCGAGTGCAGTATGTCACCGACGATCAGAATCCTCTTGCCCGAAAAGTCCAGCTCTCCAAAGACATCGTACAGCGTTGACGCGTCGAGTAGTGCCTGAGTCGGGTGCGCATGAAAACCGTCACCGGCATTGATGACCGAAGCGTCAGTNTGCTCCGCGACGAGGTTAGGGATCCCTGCCTTCTTGTGCCTTATGACAATGTAGTCAGCTCTCATCGCCTCCAATGTATCAACCGTGTCGAGGACCGTTTCCCCTTTCACGACTGATGAACTGGCAACGGCGAGGCTCGTGAAATCCGCGGAGAGCCTGTTCGCCGCGACCTCAAACGAAGAACTGGTCCTCGTCGAAGGCTCATAGAAGAGACTCAGGACCGTCTTGCCCTGGAGCGTTGGGACCTTCTTAACGGACCGCTTAAAGAGCTCCTTAAAAGGTTGGGCCGCGGCAAGGATGCTTTCAATTTCGTCCTTACTCAGGTCCTCTATCTGTAGGAGATCTTTGTGCGGTTCACTCATGTCCCTGGTATGAGGCTAATTGAATCTTCTCCATCTTGCTCCTTGAAACAGACCTTAATTCTGTCCAGGCGTTCAGTGTCTACGACATGGCCAACGTAATCGGGTTGTATTGGCAGTTCACGGTTCCCTCTGTCGATGAGAACGGCCAACTCCACCTTAGAGGGCCTACCGTACTTGGAGACTCCCTCAATGGCCGAGCGGATCGTGCGTCCAGTGTAAAGGACATCATCGAAAATAACGATTCGGCTCCCTTCGATTTCAAAAGGAATCTCAGAGGCCTGTACTGTCGGGTTCGTGACCCTATGATCCAGATCATCACGGTAGAAAGAGATGTCCAGAGTTCCTATCTGAACTTCCCTGCCCATCTCCAGCAGAATCGCTTTGACTCTTTCCGCCACAGTGACTCCCCTCGTATGGATTCCCACAAAAGAGAGGACCCCATCAGGATGCATCTCTGCTATCTGTGCAGCGAGTCTACGAAGCTTATTGGAAATATCGTCCTCTCCTAGGAGGCTCTGCCCCCCGGGGCACTCTGTTGCCTGATCGTGCGAGTTACTCAAGTCCTGCGAATTTGAGTATTCTATGCGCATACATGGCAGCATTCAAGGGCGCTTTGCTATGTATTCCCACAGAACCGACCGGAACGCCGCCAGGGACCTGGCACATTGCCAATAAAGCATCGACCCCTTTCAATGGGCCACCGGGCACGGGAACTCCCACACAAGGCAGTTCTGTTTCGACCGCCACGACCCCTGGAAGAGCCGCCGCGAGGCCCGCAACTGCTAGTATAACAGCCTTTTCTCCGGATTCATTAAGATCTCTTAAGAATTGAATAAGCTCAGGCAGGTTCCGGTGCGCTGAAATGACATGCTCCTCATAATTTACTCCCTGCTCCTCCATATAGGTATGAGCAGGCTTCATGAATTCTTTGTCGTTAGCACTACCGTAAATGATGATTACTTTCATTATTTTATTTAAGTTATGTTTATTAGTTTCGGATTTTTACGATTATTCAAAATGCATCCGCCCAATGTCTGAGCGGCGTTGATTTCCATCAAAGCTGACTTTAGCAGCCTCATTGTAGGAATTTTTTACTGCGGATTCACGGTCATCTCCTCTCCCAACTACTGCCAGGACCCTGCCTCCGTTAGTCACATATTGACCGTCCTCGTTCTTCTTTGTGCCGGCATGGTAGACCCTCACTCCTTCAACAGAATCGAGCCCGTTTATAAGATCATCGTTCCTTGATGAGTCCGGGTACCCGGCAGACGCTAGGACCAAACAAATGCTCCAGCTCTCATCAAATGAGATCAGATCGTCCTGAAGATTTCCTTTTGCCGCCTCGAAAAGATATGAACTGAAATCGCCTCCGACTAAGGGAAGCACTGCCTGAGCTTCCGGGTCACCGAATCGACAATTATATTCCAGTAATTTAGGCCCCTCATCAGTGAGCATCAGGCCCGCGTACAAGAAGCCCCTAAAGTCCATCCCGTCACTGACGAGTCCGTCCACGCTCGCTTTCATGACCTCACGGTCGATCAGCGAGAGCAGATCCTTATCGATCAGAACGCGCGAAGCAACGGCACCCATTCCTCCGGTATTGAGTCCCTCGTCCCCGTCAGCCAAACGCTTATAGTCACGTGCAGGAGTAAATATCTGGTACTGACCGTCACTGACTGCCGCGATCACAGAAACTTCAGGACCCTCAAGGAACTCCTCAATGAGGACCCTCCCATCACCGAATCGGCGATCAACGTAAACTTCCTTAAGGAAAGACTCGGCCTCTGACTGGTCAGAACATATCGCGACTCCCTTACCCGCAGCTAACCCATCAAATTTGAGCACTGTGGGGTACTTTTTGATAGCAGACATCGCAGATTCATAATCATTAGCGACCTCATAACCTCCGGTAGGGATATTATGCCGAAACATAAATTCCTTTGCAAATTCCTTACTAGCTTCGAGTTGAGCGGATTCACTCACAGGGCCCCAGGTCGGAATTCCCTTTTCTCTTGCCCGGTCAGCTAGTCCCTTAGCGAGCCAAGACTCCTCNCCACCGACACAAAAATCAATTCCCTCATTGACCATCGCATCGACCAGAGAATCGACACCGGAAATTTCCCCAGGCAATTCCNTGGCCNGATCAAAAATAGCATCACTGCCGGGATAACAATAAACTTCAGGCGATGATTCCGATTCCGCTAACGCGGTCACTAGAGCATGCTCGCGGCCTCCTTTTCCTACTACAATAACTTTCATCGTTTTTTTATAATCCTAAATCATATGGTCGTCCCTCGATCCCGTCACAGTACTGGATGAAGGCCCTGTTCACTACGGCAGTACCGGCCGGTGTCGGATAATTTCCTGTGAAGTACCAGTCCCCGCAGTTCTGACCGAGGGCCGCTCTCAGATTCTCAATGCTCTGATAAATGACCTCAACTTCGCCGCTCCACTTTATGTCCTGCGGATACACGAGCCGTGCTATCTGTTTTGATATTTCCTTCGCCGTGAAAGGTTCATAGATGTCACGGACGCAGTTGCGCATTTCCTCGACCGGCTTACTGAGCTCTTCGCGGCAATCATCATAGACTTTAGCAATGAGCGAGGCCCTCGCGGAATTTTTCAGTAAATCGATAGCTGCCTGAAATGCGATGAATTTTCCAAGCTCGGACATGTCGATGCCGTAGCAGTCCGGGTAACGGATCTGCGGAGCACTGGACACAACGACTATCTTTTTAGGGTCCGTTCGTGCGAGGATCTTCAGGATCGATTCCCTGAGCGTGGTGCCCCGGACAATCGAATCATCAATGACCACTAAACTCTCACCAGGCTCAACGACTCCGTAACTGATATCATAGACGTGCGAGACTAACTGTTTCCGGCCCTTTTCCTGACTAATGAAGGTCCGCATCTTGATGTCCTTGTGTGCAATTTTTTCACTCCTTGGCCAGTTATGAAGTATAAGATCATCGATTTTTTTCTCATCAAGGTTCCCATCGGCCAGTGACTCCTGGACCTCTTTCTTTACCTTGTTCCTCTGGTACTCGCGCAAACCGCCCATCATTCCATGATAGGCAACGTCAGCCGTGTTCGGAATGAAACTAAAAACGGTGTCTCTAAAATTATAATCAATGGCTTTGAGTATCGGTTTGGACAGGAGCCTGCCGAGCTCTTTTCTTTCTCGGTAAATTTCAGGGTCATTGCCCCTCGAGAAATAAATTCTTTCGAACGAACATGGTGTCTGCGGCCTCTTACCCGCGAACCTCTCAACGCTCACTTCTCCCGTATTTTTAATAGACACGACATGACCTGCCGGGACCTCAGAGACTTCCTCCTTCTCGAGCCCGAACACTGTCATCAGAGGCACCCTCTCGGAGGCGAATCCGATAAAATCATCATTCTCAAAATAAAATGCCGGCCTTATTCCGTTAGGGTCACGCATCACGAACGCGTCCCCATTGCCAACGGCACCCGCAATCGCATACCCACCGTCCCATATCTTTGCCGCTTTCTTAAGTAGCCTCGGCATATGCAGACTGTCACTGATGAGGCCCGGAATCTCAGTTCCCGGGACCTTACTGGCCTTGGACCTGCGGTAAATGTTCTGGTGAGCCTGGTCCAGAAAGAAGCCGATCTCCTCGAGAACGGTCTGTGTATCGGTCCCAAAGACCGGGTGCTGGCCCCTGTCAACGAGAGTACGGTTCAGTTCCGGCGCATTGGCCATATTGAAGTTACCGAGGACCATCAGACTCCTGGTCTCCCAGTTACTTCTTCTGAGAAAAGGATGACATGATCCCTCCTCAAATTCACCGGACGTCCCGTACCTCAGATGGCCCAATAAAATTTCTCCGCCGAAATCAAAGTACCGGCTCACATTGTATGGATCCTCAGGATCAATGCCCCGCCTATCGCAGACACTGTGGTACCGGTCCATGAGGTCCTTGAAGACTACAGTGAGTGAGTCCCGCGCAGCTGACCTTTCCCTGAACATGTAAGGATCGCCCAGCTCCATGTTGAGCTTAACGCATCCTATCCCTATCCCGTCGTGGCCCCGGTTATGCTGCTTTTCCATGAGTAGGAAAAGCTTCTGAAATCCATACAAAGCGCTCCCGTACTTGTCATGATAATAGGCAAGGGGCTTCTTGAGGCGGAGAACCGCAATGCCGCACTCATGCTTTAAGAAGTCGCCCATTTACACTAAATTCACTTCTAATTTATCTCCTCCAATTGAGCCCAGACGAACTGATCCCGGGACAACGCTCATTGCTGTCTCCTCATCTTCCGAACTAACAATGCTGACCCAGCCAATTCCCATATTGAATGTTGAGAAGGCCTCGTCCGTTTCGACATGATTCAAAACTTTAGCTATTGCCGGCAACTCCCAGACAGGGACCTTCAGAGAGGCTCCCTTGTCTCCTAAAATTCTCTCAAGATTTTCAGGCAGTCCTCCGCCGGTAATGTGCGCCATTGCCTTTGCCTTTACTCCGGCACCGCGTAGTCCTTTCACGACATCATGGTAGAGTCTCGTCGGAGCTAACAGGGAAATGACATCGTCATCTGTGAACTCTTGCGGGAAACTTGAAAGGATCCTTCTCACGAGACTCCAACCATTAGCATGGATTCCGTCAGAAGGATAGCCAATTAATATGTCCCCCTCAGCAATTGTTGTCGGATCCACAACGTCCGGCTTTTCCGCGACCCCGATCCCGAAACCGGACAGTTCAATCATGTTCTCACTGACAAGATCAGGCATTTCCGCAGTCTCTCCTCCGGCGAGGATACAGTCACATGACTCGCACCATTCAACGATCCCGGCAATGACTCTGGAAATCTTCGTCTTATCGAGCTTCCCCACACCCACATAATCCAAGAACATTATCGGATCAGCTCCGGTCGTCAGAATATCATTAACGGACATCGCCACGAGGTCCTTCCCGGCAATTTCCAGCAAGTCATGTTCGAGCAGAAGCTCCAACTTCGTTCCGACACCGTCACAACCGGTGAAAATGACCGGCTCATTGTATGAGCTCAAGTCAAACCCGGCAGCGAAAAGTCCAAACGCTCCGTAAAGTTTTCTGTTCTTCTCGGTCCGTGCACGCAATTCCCCGATGTCTCCTACCAGTTCGGCAGCCGCATGAATGTCGACTCCGGCCTCCTTATATGTGATCTGTTCTGCCATTTATTTATCCCGGTTCATGAGCAATTTCGCCCGCTATTGTGTTATAAATTGATTTAAACATCTGGTAACCGGACCCCATACCGGCATCATCGCCTGTCCAGTCCCGGTCATAATGGTGAGAATCCCATAGGAACCTCTCAGGATGGGGCATTAGNCCCAAGNCCCGGCCCGAACTGTCCGCTAGTCCGGCGATCCGACAACTCGATCCATTAACATCCTCACCATAAACGAGANCAGCGAGGCCCTCGTCCAGGTACTTCTGAGCGGCCCCCTCAGGAGCCACGAAACGGCCCTCAGCGTGTGCGATAGGCAACTCGAAATTCTCAGGCAGCCCGCGAAGGAAAGGATTATCATCGACTCTCCTCTCGAGCCTGACCCATTGGCAGATGAAACGGCCCGAAGTATTGTTAATGAGGCTCCCTTCCGGCAAGAGGCCCAGCTTGGTCAGGATCTGAAATCCATTACAGATGCCAAGGAGGTACCCTCCATTGTCACGGAACCTCTTCAGAGCGTCNCCTATCCGCCGCTCAAGTTCGAGNTGCGCAAGCCGACCAGCCATCACGTAATCACCGTAACTGAATCCTCCGCTCAGGACAATCAATTGCGCGGACNCCAGACTCTTCTCTTCGACGCANGCAATTGGCAGAATTTCAGTGGAAAATCCCGCCTCCTCCAGGGCCCGGGAAGTTTCAGCATCGCAGTTAGTTCCGGGGAACTTTAATAATAGGGCGTGAGGACGTTCTTCCATGTCTCTTTCAGAGATTCTATTTCATTATCTAAAATGTTATCGCCACCGCTACTGAACCGGAGGCTCCTGTGTCCAGGNTCAGTCCTGCCGATCACGGCAAAGGCAGACCCGGAGAATATTTCCTGGNCCCGATCAAGCGATCCTGGATCTAACTCGATGAGGATCCTTGAAGTTGACTCTGAGAATAGCTTTTCAACGTTGCCCAACTCCTCACTGACNGGTAAAGAATCGAGGTCAATTTCGACCCCAGCGACCATCGAAAAGGCCATCTCTGCCACTGACACTGCCAGGCCCCCTTCAGAAATGTCATGGGCCGCAAGAATGAGCCCNTCAGTCACGGCAGCATGATATGCACGGTAAGAGCGCATTGCGGAATCGAAGTCAGTGCCCGGGACCTTGCCTCCGGTCNGGNCCCTGATCCTGGCGTACACACTGCCGCCCATTGCGGAATCAGTTTCCCCGATCACCGCTATCAGTGATCCGGGCCTACGGAACGAGGAACCGGTCAGGTCCTCTCCCCTCTCAATGACACCCATGCCACTGATGAGGCANGTCGTGGGGATAGAGACTGCCCCTTCGTCAGTTTCAAAATAATTATAAAAGGAGTCCTTCCCTGAAACGAAAGGAGCACCGTAAGCCTCAGCCGCCTCGGCCATTCCTTTGCAGGTCTCAACGAGCATGCCAAGTTCGCGGGAATCGTCCGGGTTACCTACACAAAAATTATCAAGGAGCGCAATCTTGTCAGGATTAGAGCCCGAAACGACCAGAGAACGGACACACTCATCGACGGTCCCCTTGCCCATGGCCAGAGGGTCCGTCTTTCCCCATTCAGGTAAAAGGGCAAGTCCCATCGCCATGAGCTTCTCGCTACCGTCTATCCTGACCACGGAAGCGTCCTGAGGCGCATCGCCCTCGGCCCCGGCCAGAGGCTTGAGTAAAGTGTTTCCCTGAACTTCATGNTCATATTCCCGTATGATCGGCTCTCGGGACCCGACCGCAAAGTCGCCCAGGACAGACTCGAGGGCCTCACTAAGACTGTCTTCGGTCCAATCATATTCGACAGGGTCCGGCACAATGTATTCGGAACTCAATTGACGGACCGGCGCATCGTGAAGCCTCGAATTGTCCAGTTCACAGACCAGGNNCCCATGATGCCAAACTTTCAANATACCAGAATCATCCGAGTCTCCAATCTCCGTCAGTTCGGTCTCATAGATCTGCGCAAGTTCAATGAGCTGAGGCATTGACTCCTCCTCAACAGCNAGGACCATCCTTTCCTGACTCTCGGACAAAAAGATTTCCCAGCTCGTCATTCCGGGCTCCTTGAGCGGGGCCCTCTCAAGGTAAAGGTTCCCTCCGACCTCACTNAGCATTTCACCGGCAGCNCTCGAAAATCCTCCGGCACCACAGTCCGTGACAAACACAATGAGGCCCTTCTTCCTCGCCTCAATGACGAAGTCAGCGGCTTTCTTCTCCTCTATCGGATTGCCGATCTGCACGGCCTGCTGATCCTCTTCGTGGCTCTCCGTGTCAAGNGCCATCGAAGAGAAGGTTGCNCCCTTAAGACCATCTCTGCCGGTCCTTCCACCGACCGCAATTACCCTCAGTCCCGGTGACATTTCCTTATCAATGTCAGTGATAGGTATCAGACCCGCGGTGCCGCAAAAGACCAGAGGGTTGTATATGTATGATGGATCAAACTGTATGGCCCCGCTGATAGTNGGTATGCCCATCCGGTTCCCGTAGTCGCGGACCCCCCTGACCACGCCCCTCATTATCCCGAGAGGATGAATCACATCGTCTGCCTTGATTGTGTCCGGGTCCGTGTCAGGCGGACCAAAACAAAAAANATCACAGCTCGCGATGGGCTTTGCCCCCTTACCTGCACCCAAAATATCACGTATGACACCGCCCAGACCAGTGTTCGCCCCGGCATAAGGCTCAATCGCTGAGGGATGATTATGGGTTTCAAGTTTGAGGCAAATTGCCTGTTCATCATCGAGCCTGATGAATCCTGCATTGTCAACGAAACAGCCCAGCACAAATCCCGGCTTCTTTTCCATTATCCTCTCCGTCACGGCCTTGATGTATGTCTTGAACAGACTCTCCACGACCTCATCCCCATCTGGNCCCGAATGCTCTATCCTTGCACCGAAGATTCTGTGCTTACAATGCTCGCTCCAGGTCTGNGCAATGCACTCAAGCTCAACATCAGTAGGTTCTCTGCGCATTTCCGCCTCGTAATAGACCTGAATCTCTATCATGTCCTCAACGGACAGAGACAACTTCATTGATTCACTCAAAGAGCCTAACGCTTCCGGATCAAGGTCCCTGATCGGGATCTCTCTGAAACTGCTCGAGGGCTGATCAGGCAACTTTTCTTCCATTAGAATCAGTCACGCTCCAGACGTGAATTGCCGGGTTACAAACGTCTCGCACGAAACGATCAGAGGTTATTGATGGGTCAGAGAAAATATAAATGCGCTGGACCAGTTTGAGTGAAACGATTTCAAAACCTTCTGCCTTTCTGTGACTCGAAAGGATCGCCTCTTTTTCAAGGTCAAGTGCGCCCGGCTTCATTCCATAATCGATGTAGAAAGAGAATCCCTCAATGGCAGGCTCACCGGTAAAATGAACCTCATCGGCATAATCATCGACTAGGCTCCTTTTCACGAAGTGCTCGGCCGATTCGACATTGCCCTCGTACTCAAGCAGGTAAAGTCTGGTCCGGCGGTACTTGACCGGAACCTCCAGAGGAGCATAGACGAGCTTATTCGCGTCTCCCTCAGATTCAAATTTACCAATTACTTCAGCGCTGATTATTTCCATTAATTTAATTTAGCTCAAACCATTAAGTTCTTTCAGAGCATCTCTATGACCATTGTCGGTATAAAATCCGACCTCTCTCTTGCCGCATTCTTCCAAAGCAGAAGCGACCTCGGCACTTTCTCGGCGGCCCAGTATGCAGTCCTTTATCAGATTCATCTTGTCCACCTGGATGGCCAAGAAAGTCTCATCAACGACAGGATCGGCCGGCGCGTCTCCCGATTCCTGCTTCAATCTTAGTATGTCAACGAAAGGCGTCCCCTCTGCCCTGGCCTGCTGCTTAGTCTCATTGACCGCATCGAGCCAGTCAGAATGGGCAATCTTATAATAGTCACGCATGGCCTGCTTATTGTAGTGAATAACGATCCTGTCATCACCGTCCTCGAGTATTGAGGTTGCCCTGAACGAATCAGTGTCAATAGTATCAACGAAGACCAGATCGTCCCCGTCCCTGGCAAATTCCCATTTCAGATCCCACAGCTGAAGGCCCATCTTTTCGACCATGACTCTCACTGCCCAGC
The DNA here is from genome assembly GCA_002708885.1 of Verrucomicrobiales bacterium. Lineage (GTDB taxonomy): Bacteria > Verrucomicrobiota > Verrucomicrobiia > Verrucomicrobiales > DEV007 > EC70. The sequence continues at coordinate 15,675 of PAPL01000007.1, forward strand.
CACCAAGGACGGCCAGTTTGCCAAGCTCAGCGAACGTTTGTCCGTCGAGCCCGGACATGTTATGCGCTTCTTGCTTCGTCACTGCACGGTCCTCAGGCTCATACTTGCTGGTAAAATCAACGATCGGAGTCGTGAGGTACTCCCAGGCCGTTAATGGACCATTAGCTCCGAGCTCCAATTCAAATTTTCTTTTATCGGAATCTGAAAGTTTTAAGTACTTTCTGAAAACAGAACTTCCGCTCGTGATACCGAACCTTACAATGCATTCGAGAGGAACAACGTTACGGTCCAGATCACTAAACTTACTGTAATCGTAAAAGGAATGTTTAAGGAACTTGTCCTGATCAGGCTTCTCTATCTTGAATCTGCGGACAATGTTAAGTGCGCTCTCGTTCTCAGGTAACCCCTCATGCGCCACTTCCCCGGTCTTCGCATCAACCATACCGCAATGGTGCGTGACTCCACCGGCCGAAGTTAACTTGTCTATGGTTCCCTCCAATAAGATTTCCTTGATCTTGGGATCGAGTCCCTCAGCAGAACTCACAGCATCCTTCACTTCTTGCCAAGTCTCCGGCTTTGATAAGTTCGTATATAAAACATGCCTGAACACGGCCCTGGCCACGTCACTACCTTCGATTGCGAAAATTGTTCCCACATCAAAGACCGATCCACCAGCAGTCGTTTCCGTGACCATGTAATCAGGTTCATCAGGAATAGCGTATAATTTCTGCACTGAGCCCTCATAAAACGGCTCTTTCATGTCCTCTAAGGAAACTTGACGAATTGCTTCTTGGTGATTACCCATCTCGTGTTTAATTTGTTATTTTATATTTTGTATGAGCCGAGATTTAGCAACCTGAAATGATATGTCACGCAAAATATTCAAGATATCTTAAATTAATAAAAAATGTGGCAAAACAGGACCGATTACCGTGAATTTTTATAAAATTGCTAGACCAATCCTATTCAGGCTCGATGCCGAAAGAGCTCATGACCTGACACTGAGAGGACTACGCATTGCCCAGAGACTGGGAATTACGTCTTTTCTTAGTCCAGGCCACAGCAAAGAGCCGGTCAAGTTAATGGGCCTTAACTTCCCTAACCGGGTCGGTCTCGCTGCTGGTCTCGACAAATCAGGTAACTGCGTCGCCGGTTTCGGTTCGATGGGATTCGGATTTGTCGAAGTCGGAACAATCACTCCAGTCGCTCAGGAAGGAAATCCCAGACCGAGGCTCTTCCGAGTCCGCGAGCACGAAGCAATCATTAACCGGATGGGCTTCAATAATCCAGGAATAGAAACGGCACTCGACAACATACAAAAGTCCCGAAAAGGGTTCGAAGGAATCCTCGGAATCAATATTGGAAAAAATAAAAAGACTCCGAACGAGAACGCGCTCGATGATTATCTTCACTGTTTCCGGAAATCCTACACTCATGCCGATTACATTGCAGTGAACGTTTCCTCACCTAACACTTCGGGACTGCGTGAACTGCAGACTCCGAAATTTGCCCGGGAACTCTTATCGCCGATCATGGACGAGAGAGAAAAACTCAAAGAGGAAACAGGAAAGAGCGTTCCAGTCGCTGTAAAGATCGACCCCGACATGGGCACTGACCAAATCAAGGAACTGAGTGAACTGTTCATTGAATTGGAACTCGACGCAATCATTGCAACCAACACTACCGTTTCGCGGGACAGTATAAACGATCACCGACTCTCAACTGAGACCGGAGGACTGAGCGGGTCTCCTCTCAATGAAAAGAGCAACGAAGTCATCGCCAAGCTTCACACAGAACTTAAGGACAAGGTCCCGATCATCGGGGTCGGGGGAATCAATTCCAAAGAGGACGCTCAAGAAAAGCTATCGGCCGGGGCCTCCCTCGTACAGATCTACACAGGACTCATTTATCAAGGACCTTCCCTCATCAAGGAGCTCGCAGAATTGTAAAAATAGCGGAAATATTCAGCCAATCAGTCAACCAGACTGACGTTCTTCGCGTCAGGAAAGTTGTCCGGCACGGGAATCGTTACTTTACCGGTCACTGCCCATTCACATGACCTCGCCACGAGAGTCAGGAACCCGACACATTTCATGGCAGGCATGTTCTTCGCATTTCCTCCGACATGACCGAGAACATTAGTGACCGCGACTCCCTTGCCCACAGGAATGGTCCAGAGCATCGGCTCATGGACTCCGGTCCCGCCTTTCTTACTGTCGGAAAATGCCGTTGCCAGAATCTTCATATTCTTAGCCGGGCCCCTCTGACCGTGATAGAGCTCATCCTTCCCATGCAACCACTCCTTCGGAATGCCCTCCGTGATCGGATGCGTAGTGTCACGCATCTGGACAATGTATTCGTGCTGAGGCCCATGCCCAGCACCTCGTCCCTTGCCAGTTTCAACTTTGAGAAGCTTACCGACCTCATCAAGGTACAACCGAGCACCTCCCTTATTTCCTCTCCACAGAAGACCAGTCGCCTCCTCAAAACCGATCCAGCCATTGTGCGCATTGTTGGCCGCATGAACATTGACAAGAGCTCCTCCATCATTAAGAAATTTTTCGAAAGAATCGCGGACAGACTCGGGCTCCCACTTGGATCCGTTATAGTTACTGAGGACAACGTCACACTCACTGAAGTCAGGATTAAAGCTTTTCCAGTCCTCGGCCTTGGCCCCGTTCGGAGGAGTCGTGGCCACACTGACCTGGAACTTGCCGGTCCGCTCGAGCTGCTCCTTCATGAACGGCGTCGTGTCTTTCCAGTTATGGTTATTTCTTCCATCAATGATCAGGACCCTTATCTTGTCCTTGTCCCCGGACTTGGAAACACCAAGGCCCGCGGCACCGAGAAGAGCAGCGACAGCAACAAACAGAGGTAGTATTCTTTTAGTCATTGTAATGAAGATCTTAAAGGAGCAGACGCACGCTGAAAAGCCAAAAGATCAGTCCGTACTATTCTGGCAGAACTCAACCCAGTACCCGTCAGGATCTTCACAATAGATCTGAAAGGCACCGTCAGGCCGGACCTGCCTCGGCGTGTGCGGAATTCCCCTCTCAGCAAGGTAAGACTCGGCCTCGTCCATTGATTTTACGCCCAAAGCATAGTGATTTCCGCGAGTAGATGAATTTACCTGGTCCTCCCTACCGGCGATCAAATGGAGCTCCTGCGACTTGCCTAGCCTGTACCATTCGCCCGGAAAATCAAAGTCAGGTCTCTTTATTTTTTCAAGACCGAGCAGTTCACCGTAAAATTTTCTACTCTGATCCAAGTCAGACACGTGCAGGGCAATATGATTAAGGTCTTCTGTGTTCATCTTTTAATTTAATTATTAATTGCAAAAAAATTCAGTAACTGACTCCGGGACTCTGGACCGTACCGCTCTTTTCCTGAACAGAAGGTTTGAGACTGAGGACCAGACCATTCCCCTCGTCCAGAGAAATGCCCGGCACTGAGGTGCTTATAATTTCAATTGCCGGATCAACTACTATCCATTCCTTGTTCGAACGTCCTTTCCAGGAAAAGGTCCCAAGAGGATCAGAGTGCCTGTAACTGACAACGTTTCCCAGAAGACCTAGTGACCTCCAACTTGCCCGGTCAACGGAAATCGAATCAGTGAACATTGGAGAGATTAAATTTAACCGGTCATTGGGATTAAAATAAAAGTTCCCCGCGAGGACCACTGACTGGTCCAATTTGCGGCACTCACTCATTATCCAGTCAACCATTTGCCGCCTGTGCCTCGAGCTCCTCCCCGGTACCGGCTCGCAGCTCACAAATCGGATCAGCTCGTTATTTCTCAAAATACCAAATAATGTTACCCCGTAATTTGGCTCAACAATTGATTCTAATTGCCCCTCAAACTTACTGAGGACAGCAGTCGATCTGAATTTTTCTGGAGGCCCGTTCGTTGACCATTCCCCGCCCAGCTCAGTCACAAGGCCACTCAGAAATTCCTCAGAGCTTAAGCCCTGCAAAAGAACGACATCAAGGTNCAGATTTCCCACGACCTGCGCCAGCCTCTTTGGATCTTTGATNCCGTCCTTTTCTAAAAAACCAGATCCCCGGAGATTCAGAGTAAGGACCCTTATNATNTCAGCCCTCTCGTGGCCCTGATCCCCNCTCTCCATGGCAGTCGGAGGCTTTTTAAGTGCCGGGACAGTGAAGAGCCTAAAACTCGAAACGAAGCAAAGGGCACCCACGAGCAGGATAGACATNAACCCAAAACGCTGTTCACGGGCCTTGGTCCAGTAAACACAAACAAAAAAGATCGTAGGAGCCAGAGCAATCGCTATCCCGAGTCCNCTTGAACGGAAAAGNNNNGCCAAGAGGNAAGCCAATCCGATCCCCGCCATGANCANGCCCANAAACCTAAAGATCCNAGGCAGTTCCCTTGCACGGAAACCTAGCCTATTACACAATGAGCTTCCGAGAACCGAAAACAAGAAGACGGTCAACCAAGACACGCACGCAGTACAGACCCCTAAAAAGATCCAGAAACCGAGCTCAGCGAAAGTGTCGGTGGACAAAATTCCAAGGACGACCCCAACGACAATCCCCGCAAAGAGACCGAGCCATCGCCTCGGCCCGNCCTTCTTTGAATAGCGGATCTCTTCATCAAAATCGCCAAAGTATTGATCAGGCTCCATCTAATTAATCATTCAACTGGAAATCGCAACAGACTGCAACACTTCCATAAATGAATATCATAATTTTTCGTAAGTCCCCTCGTCCCGTTTTTCCAGGACCGTGAATCCGGCAGACTTCGCATCAGAGACTGAGAGNGGCTTAGTGATCTTGGGNGTATTAATTGAAGAGATTAATTTTTGGACNGGATTCTTACATATCGGACAGGCCTTCAGGGGTGCCCTGTCAATGGGACGCCTCAACTCAAAACCATCCGAACAGACCTTGCAGCCTTTGCTCTGATCCTCAGCGATGTATTCATAAATTGGCATATTAATTTGCTGTCAGGCCAAAAAAACAATTCAGCTATAATTTAATCAGCTTANCNCCTCAAGGTCCCTGTGAAAACAACAACTTTGNTCCNGTGAACCCTCTCAGAGGTCATTTACCAACTCGATTTGGTAACGCCCGGCAATTGTCCCTTAGAAGCAAGTTCACGGAAAGTGATCCTGGACATTTTAAAACGACGCAGATATCCGTGCCGGCGCCCAGTCACTTCGCAACGATTAACGACTCTACTAGGACTCGCATTGCGTGGCANCATGGACAAACCGATATAGTCTCCTTTTTCCTTAAGTTCAGCACGTTTCTTGGCATATTTTGCCACAGCTCGTTGCTTTTTCTTATTACGTTCTATCCAGCTCTTCTTAGCCATAGGGGGGNGAATACGTATCCATATTGGTGCCGAATGCAAGTAAGAAATGTCATTGATACGTGAATGAAGTTGCTTTCAGCCTTGAAGAAAGGCCTAGAAAGAGCCATCATTTAAGAATGTCTGACGTAGAAGAACTACTTAATCAAGGCCTCCTTTCGCAAGAAAATGGAGTCAGTGCCGAAACTAGAGCCCTTTTGATAAGCGAAAGCTTCTCAGAAGTCGTTAATTATCAAGAGGATACACTTATTGTTACACAGGGTGGAGAGCCTGACGCTCTTTACTTCACGATTTCGGGTGTATTTCACGCAATTAGCCACGCAAATGAGCAGGCCCCTCAGCGGCTCCTCGGAAGAATTGAGCCCGGAGAATTTATCGGCGAAGTGACGCTCTTTGACTCTGAAAGCAAGGCAAGTGCCTCAGTCAAAGCCATGAGAAACGCCTCTGCTCTNAAAGTCACTCCCGAATCATTCGAGGCCTTCTGCAAGAGCCATCCGGCTCAGGCCCTCGAATTTGTATCATCCCTNGCAAAGGGACTAGCCGGCAGACTCAGGGCAGCTAATGAGAAGGTCCTTTAGAGTTGCACCAGTACTACGCCCATAAGTGGAAAGAATGCTCCCTGATCAGATAGAATTGTTGCAAAGTACGGGCAATTTCATGGCCGGACTTCAGGTCCTCNTTGCCCTCATCATTGCCCATGTTCTCTTCGATTATCCTTTGCAGGGAGATTTCCTAGCGAAATTCAAGAACCGAAATTACAAGGGAGAAGGTGAAACGACTCCTCTACTCTGGGTTCACTGCTTAACTGCCCATTCACTAATGCACGCCGGAGCCGTCTGGGCCATTACCGGATCATTCATGATTGGAATCGCGGAGCTGGTCCTTCACTGGATCATCGATTTCGTGAAATGCGAGGGAATCACAAACATTCACACGGACCAGTTACTCCATATATTATGCAGGGTCGGTTACGTCATTGCCATTGCCCTTAGCTGAGAATTGCTCAGTTACTGAACCCACTAACAGAACCGAAACCTCTTCATTGAATCAAAACAAAGAGACCACGAAAACATCAAATGAAACTGAGTCCAGTCATTATCATTAATTTGGCAATTGCCTCTATCATCTGTATTTCCTGCTCGAAGGATACGANTCCCGGACCCTCAAACGGTCAGACAGGAAACGGCACCGCGGATGCAACTCCTCCAGGGTCCGTCATNANCGAAAAGATCCCTGAAGAATTCCCATACAAAGATTTAGGATACGATAAGGGCCTATTCACCAAAGAAGATACGCCCTTCACCGGGACAGCNGTCCAGCACCATCCGAACGGCAAATTGAANAGCCGNTACCAGTTCGTGGACGGAATGCTCGACGGAATCATTGAAGAATGGTGGGACAATGGTCAGCGCAGTACCTACAAACAATACAAGGATAACATGCGTCACGGAATCACCACTTATTGGGACGAAAATGGTGTCCCCACTAAGCAGGTCCTCTATAAAGATGATGAGGAGGTCGAAGAAAAGGTAGGCGACCAGATCCCCAAGGACCTCGGCATTTAAAAGGAAGCTCAGAGCCTTTATTAATCGGTTTGAACTTGCGGCACAGATATTTTTGCCCATCCTATCAATCAATGAAGTTAATCTTTAGCTGCCTGCTGATCCTNTCTTGGCCCGGAACGGAGAAACTCAGNGCCATCGAAACTTCGNCTGCCAATAAGCCCAGTCACGAAGTCTTCGAAAAGAGAGTCCCCGAGTCACCCGATGACCTCATTGCAATCGAAGAGCAGGTCAGATCAGTCCTGAAAAACTCAAAGGCCGCGACTGTGTGCGTGCAGGGGAACGGGTCCGGGAGCGGAGTCATTATTTCGGANGACGGGCTNGTCCTCACNGCCGGTCACGTGAGCGGTGAGCCGGGAAAGAAAATTCATGTCGTTTTACAGGACGGCACAAAACTCAAGGCCAAGGCGCTTGGCCGATCCGCTGCTGCCGATTCCGGACTCATAAGAATCACTGAAAAAGGGAAATACCCTTTCGTTAATGTTGCTCCGCCAGCAACTGTCTTTAAGGGCGACTGGATCTTTGCCATTGGCCATCCGGGCGGCTTCGATAAGGACCGTGGTCTTGTCCTTAGGGTCGGGAGAGTCATTCACAGGAGCACCGACACGATCCAGACAGACTGNAAACTGATAGGAGGCGATTCTGGNGGNCCCCTATTCGATATGCTGGGNCGTGTCGTTGGAATCCACAGCCGTGTTTCCAAGACAAACGAACANAACTTTCACGTCACTGTCCGGGCCTTCAAGAGGGACTGGNAGCGNATGCTGGCCAGTGAAATAGTCACCATCGATGATTCTTATGCCAAAATTGACAGAAAAGGTGGTTTCCTCGGCATCCAGAGAGTNTCGCATCCGAAGGGCGTTCTAATTACTGGAGTGGTCCCCAATTCCCCAGCTACTCTCGCAAAATTAAGGCCAGGAGACATCATTACCCACGTCAATGATGAGAAAATTGAAAGCCTGAACCTTTTCAGATTCTTAATCAATCAGCACGGTCCCGGAGAAAAAGTCACCCTCAAAATGATTAAGCGCTGGGAAGGCGGCGATGATAAAGCCGTGGTCACGCTCGGGGACCGAAACAAATTCATTCCNCCNAAGAAGGTGCAGGTGCCACCAGAAGGTTAAAGTACAAATGTTGNGACGGCTNCAGATCAAAGTAGCNGCACTGATTCTTCCATCACTGGCAGTTTCAGAATCCTCTGGGCAGGACTTCCTCGATGAATTACCATCGAGCCGCAGACTCAACGGGAAGTACACGGTCCGCGCGTTCGGTGAGGCCGGAAACTCAGCTAAGGATTCGACACTGACAGTCCTCAGTAACGGCAAAGCCATTGCCCTCGCAACGGTACTCGACCCTCAAGGCCATGTGGTCACGAAGGCCAGTGAGCTGGAGGGAATGGAGGACCTGTCGGCACTTTCCCCCACCAGTGAGGAGATAAACATAACACTCATAGGTTCAGACCAGAAAACCGATCTTGCTCTCATGAAAGTTGAACCGGGCACCGGCTCACCCGTTCGATGGGCAGATCCNGACAATGTCCGNCAAGGGACCTGGGTAGGCTCAATGAACCATGAAGCCGAATCACTNATGATCGGAGTCATCTCNGCAAAGCGTAGAAGCATCGAGGGAAGGTCCGGAGTACTAGGGGTCCTGCTCGATCCCAATGATGNCCCGAAAGAGCTCGGAGTCGCCGTCATGGAATTCGGNCCAAATAGCCCGGCCCGGAAAGAAGGGATCCGCCAAGGGGACCTCATTATTCGGGTCGAAGACAAAGAAATAAAATCAAGGAAAGACATTTCTGAGGAAATAAAGAAGTTCGCNCCGACTGAGGAGGTTCGCCTGAAAATCCTCAGAGGAGAAGAGGGAATCCCTTTCAAAGTGACCCTGAACTANATGTCCAATGTGTTTGATATGCTGGACCGGAACCAGCGAATGAGCGGACTCACCTCGAAACGGAAAGCGGGATTCTCTGACGTCCTTCAGCATGAAATCCCTCTGAGCCCAATGGCCATGGGAGGACCACTCATTGATCTCAAAGGTCTGACCATCGGCGTCAACATCGCGCGAGCGGACAGGGTCACTACCTTCGCGCTCCCCTCATCACTAGTGAGAGACACTGTTGAAAGGCTAAGATCCAAGAACCAGGGCAACGACTAAAGACTGTGCACATCAATGACATCATCGGGAAAGAGAAGCCCACTATCTCATTCGAATTTTTCCCACCAAAGACCGAGAAGTCCTCACAGTCACTCTTCGAGTGCATTAAGGAACTCGAAGACCTTGACCCGTCATTCGTCAGCATCACTTACGGGGCCGGAGGCTCAACGAGAGAACTGACCCATGAACTTGTCGTACGAATCAAGGATTCAACTTCACTGACTCCGGTCCCGCACCTGACCTGCGTCAACCATACTGAAGAGGAAATATTCTCAATACTCGAAAAGTACGCCGAACATGGAATTTCCAATGTCCTTGCACTCAGGGGAGATCTTCCAGCAGGATCCACTGCCCATGACAGGTCAAATGATGCTTTTGAGTACGCTTCTGATCTGGTCGAATACATCCAAAAATTCAATGGGTCCGGAAAATGCACAGATCCGAGAGGATTCGGGATAGGAGTCGCCGGATTCCCCGAAGGTCACCCAGAAACACCAAACAGGATCCTGGAAATGGATCATCTAAAACGAAAAGTAGATTCGGGAGCCGATTACATATGCACTCAACTCTTTTTCGATAACCATGACTTTTATGACTTTAAGGAACGTTGTCGTCTCTCAGGCATCAGCGTTCCGATCATCGCCGGAATCATGCCGGTCACCTCAGCTAAGGGAATTCTGAGAATGGCTGAGCTCGCTGCCGGGGCCCGGATACCCGGCAAACTGCTCAAGGCCATTGACCGGTGCGACGGAGACACCGAATCGATCAAACGTGTCGGGATACAATATGCCACGGAACAGTGCTCTGATCTTTTAAATAACGGGGTCGACGGGATCCATTTCTATACACTGAATAGGAGCGATGCCACTAAGGGAATCTTCCAGTCCCTCGGGCTACAGAGAAAATAACCAATTAAAGGGACCTGGAAAATGGATTCACCACTAGTCGCCGCGATCGAAGCAGGAGGAACAAAATTCGTCTGTGCCGTTGGAACCGGACCCGAGGACATTGAGGAGGCGAGGTTCCCTACCACATTACCTGAAGAGACAATCGCAAGGTCCATCGAATTCTTTAATGAGGCGCAGGAACGGCGGGGCAATGTAGAATCTATTGGAATTGGCACATTCGGCCCGGCTGACGTTGACCCAAAATCACCGACCTTCGGCCACATAAAAAAAACACCAAAGGCTAACTGGTCAGGGACGGACCTCGCGTCCCCCATAAGGGAATCGCTGGGCAACGTTCCTCTTGCCTTCGAAACGGACGTGAANGCGGCTGCGTGGGGCGAAAGAAAATGGGGAGCCGCGGAGGGCCTTAGCGATTTGATTTATATCACTGTGGGAACTGGGATCGGGGGCGGGGCCGTCTCGGACGGCAAGATCGTGCACGGAACCTCTCATCCTGAAATGGGACACCTCAGAGTGCCGCGGGACAAGTCCATTGATCCGTTCGATGGTTGCTGCCCATTCCATGGGGACTGCCTAGAAGGACTGGCCAGTGGAACGGCCCTCAAGGAACGCTGGTCCGAAGACCCTGCTAAAATTCCCGCCGATCATCCGGCATGGGAACTTGAATCATCATACCTCGCTGACGCAATCATTAACATCACACTGACCCTTTCACCTGAACGTTTCGTGCTCGGGGGAGGCGTAATGGAGCAGGACCACCTATTCCCGATGATCCGGGAACGGGTCACTGAACGTTTGGCTGGATACATTGAAGTTCCTGACCCTGAAAAATTCATTGTGCCGCCAGGACTGGGCCCGCAGGCCGGAGTCCTCGGCTCACTGGCATTGGCCCAGGACATGCTAAAATAAATTCTTAGAACCTGACTCTGAACTCGTATCTCTTTTTCGCATTAGTGATGCTGGCCGGACAATTTACTCCGGGACCAGACTTTCTTCTCGTCGTCAAGGTCTCACTCAATAACGGCAGAAGGTCCGGCATTTTCACCTCACTGGGCATCACGGTCGGGCTCATCATTCATTGCGCCATTGCCGTCACAGGGCTCGCTTTTCTTTTTAACAGCTCAGAACCGTTAGGTGAAACGATCAAATATGCGGGATCATTTTACCTCGCTTATCTGTCCTTCAGGCTCTTCTACTCGGCCAGAGGAGACCGATCAAAGGACTCATTTAAAAAGGGAGGAACCCGCAAATCCCTGACTGACGGAGCCGCTTTCCTGCAGGGATTCCTGACAAATTTACTGAACCCCAAAGTTGTGATTTTCATCTCCGCCATGCTCAGTGGATTCATTAGCCCGGAATCCTCCATGAATGTGAAAATGGTCTACGCCGCGATTATTATTGTTCAGGGATTTGTTTTCTGGGCACTCTTCTCTGTGGCCCTTCAGGCGACTCCAATACGAAGGATCTTCCTGACCAATCAAAAAGCATTCAACATCACCTTTGCCGTTCTCTTACTGGCAGTGGCCGTGAGAACCATTCACGGCTCATGACCGATCATTCTATCAGATCAAGATTATCCAAAATCAATCCCGGACCGGTCCCTTTCTCCTCCCCAGAAGAATGCCTGACCTTGTCGGCCCTGATCTTCTTTAATAGCCTGAACCTCCGTCCCTCCGTCACTTTTGAATCTTCCCTCACTCCAATTAACTTCAGATCATAAATGAGGGTCTGAGATCCCGGGATCTGTGCCAGTCCCTCGTCCCCGTAAGCCAGATGAGGAGGCACAAAGAGCCTCCACTCAGAACCTGCTCTCATCTTAACGAGGGCCTCCTTCCACCCCTCAATGACATCCGTCATCCTGAACTGAGCGGCCCCGTCACCGTCAGAGGAATCATCGAGCAAAGTACCATCAATGGCCCTCAGACTGTAGCTGACTGTAACGATATCATTCATTCCCGGGAACGGTCCGTTCCCTTCCCTCATGATCAGTGACTGCATGCCGCTGCGGTGCCTCCTCACACCTTCAGCCAATGCGTTGCGCTTCAGAAAAGAATTTCCTCTCATGGCTCTGGCCTCAGCAGAATCCTCCTGAACACCATCAGTCCAGAAAGAGACCTGATCTTTTTTTGTTTCTGGACCTTTCGTGTCCTTCACTGACTGGCAAGAACTGATGACAAGAGAAGCTAAGCAGCACAGGAACGGCAGCATGGGCCCGTAGGGTCTGAATAGAACTTTCACTGACAGTGTAAAAGTATACGAATCTGCTCCTTTCTCAAATCGCCTCCCCCTTCTCAATATCGAAGCACTGATAAGTACCTGAAACTCAAAATTTTAAAAACTTTTCCAAGAAAAATTGCAAATTCGACACTTTCATTATTGAGAATTCTCAATGCTCACGCTAGTCTGCAAAATAAATCTAAGATATCTTCATTATTTATTCTTATTGAATATCAACAACTGAGATAACCAAACACCAAAGAACATGGCTAAAATAGTAATTATTGATGATGAACCGTCGATCCTTCAGTTAATGAGTAAACTGTGCCGCGGGCTCGGCCATGAAGTATTCTCTGTAACGACAGGCTCGGAAGGACTGCAGACGATCAGTTCAAAATCGCCTGACCTCCTCATCGTTGATCTGAAGATCGGAGACATGAGCGGAATAGAAATTATTGAGCAGTGCTCCAAAAACAATCCGGGAATGCCCATCATCATGGTCACAGGTTTCGGTAGCGTTGAGACGGCCGTTGAGGCAATGCGGCAAGGCGCTTTTGATTATTTGACCAAGCCGTTCGAACTGGACGACCTGCAAAGGACAGTGAACCGGGCACTGAAAATCTCATCACCCGAAGAGTCCAAGAAAACTCAAACTCCGGAATCTGCCAAGATCAGACCGAGCCGCCAACTCATAGGCAACAGTCCAGAAGTTAAGGAAATCCTGCGGGTCGTTGAAAAGATCGCCGACAATGACAGCCCGGCACTTCTTGAGGGAGAGTACGGGTCAGGGAAGCAGATAGTGGCCCGCGCCATTCATGACCGTAGCCGCAGGTGCGATGAGCCATTTAAAATTCTTCACTGCTCAGCATTGCCTGAGGAGCTACTCGAGGCCGAACTGTTCGGCGGAGATGGACGAGAAACCATATTTGCCAGGGCCCACGGAGGGACCGTGGTCCTTGAGGAAATTAATGTGCTTCCCGTCAGACTTCAGTCACAACTCAACAGTTTCCTTGATGAGCTCGGCACTAGCAAATTGCGGGGAGGCAATGATCAGGGACCGGACTTCCGTCTCATTGCCACATCGACTGAGCGTCTTGAAGAATGGGTCGATGAGAGGAAATTCCGTGAAGATCTTTATTACCGGATATCAGTCATTCCTATCGCGGTCCCGCCCCTGAGGAAGCGCAAAGAAGACATCGAGCTACTGGCAAATCATTTCCTTGATAACTACTCCAGCCTCACAGGAGCAAAGAAAAAGGAAATCGATAAGTTTGCCATGAAGTTCCTCACCAACTACAAGTGGCCACATAACGTTGGAGAACTGCAGAACGCCATTCAGAGAGCCTNTGCACTCTCTGATGACAAGAGAATCAAACCNTCTGACCTTCCGCCAAANATCACAAATAGGGTCGAGATNAGCGATGATGAGAACGAAGCGATCAAGCACCAGCTCCCGATAGGCTCNAAATTGTCCGACTACATCAAAAAACAGGAAAAAGTTTTCATACGGGAGACCCTCAAATACAACAACGGCTCACGCGAAAAGACCGCAAGTATGCTCGGAGTGAGTATCGCGACCCTCTACAGGAAGATGGGTCTCAAAGTGGAACGCGACAAGCTACTCAACTCATAGNGTTACATTGACCAAAATGGCNCGGCCCATGCTCTATTTTCGGAGCAAATATATGAACGGACCGAAGAATCACTGAGAATNGAGGCAGCTCGGCTAGATCATTGCGAGATCCCCCAAAAAAAAACTCGCTCAGATTTCTCTATCCGAACTGCCTCGATTCGTCTCAGTTCGCCCGCCATTGCGGACAATCTAGAAATATCATTTCGGCAAATTTAGTACAAGAGCTTTTTTAACCGAAAGGTCAGAGGGTAAAATGTGTGAATCGTTCATAATAAACGCTAAACGACGACAAAATAATCAGCATTTCTAACACATAGGCATCGTACACGTGGGCCCCAATGATGAGAATAATGAGAGAAAACGAAGAATTTAATAGTGACCCACCATTCCACATGGAATTGGTGCCGACGGCGGGACTCGAACCCGCACTTGAACGATTTTAAGTCGTTTGCCTCTACCAATTGGGCTACGTCGGCTTTGATTCATACAAAAGCTGAATAATTGTTTTATTCAACGATTAAGAATCTTTCTCATGGATAGCATTATAAATGCTCTCAGTGTCTAATATTAATGGCAAATCAACGAATGAAAGTGATTTTCTGTATCCCCTCAGCGCCTCTCTAGTGGCCTGATAAACACTCATCGAAAGGCAATAAGATACTGAGGATGAAAATCTTACTGATTCTTGACCATGTTCCATTAAATCAAATCTGAGCTGTCCGGGAACTGCCCTCGAACCCAAAAGAAGAGAATCACTGAGTTCCTGAGCCGGTTCGCCTCCACTAAATGAAAAGTATTTTCTCATACCATCAAGGAACGAGGCGCTCATCTCAGAGACCTGCGTGGCCGGGCCCAGTTCAGGTTCGGATAACTGCAACACATCAATTCTGAGGGGATAAACTTCTCCAGTGAACCAATCTACCTGCACCTCAGCCACGGCTGCTCCGAATGAAAATTCTCCAGGGCCGTTCACGGGCCCCTCAATGGCCCTGACAGGGACCGCCGCAATGCCTCTCTTATAATGAGTCTCTGATTCATTGAAACGAATAATCTCCTCGGCCCTTTCCCCGTAACTCGAACTCTCAATGAGTCGGTCCCATGACTCGGCAATGACTTCACGATGGGCCCGTAATGTTGCATCAGTCTGACTCTCATCATCCATGAAATGAATAAAGTTAATCTTACGCAGGGAATGGACGGGCACACTTAACCGCGAACTGATTTGCGCTATCATTTCCTCGGAAATGAATGCCCCGAGAGCAGTTCCATGCATTTGTCCCATGAGGCCCGGGGACCGGTCAGTCCTGCACAAGGAGCACGTGACACTGACCCGAGAAGAGGAATGGACCTCATTAAAGTGATTGATGAATGCGCTCCTGAAGGATTCGGTCATTCCGGTCGCTGATCCGGAATTGACCTCCGCGCAGCATTCGATGGATTGAATTTTTCCCGACCCATCGTGAGTCAGACGGACACTTGCCCTTGCCTCTCCAGAACGGGCAATGATCATGTCCTTTGTCACGTTCGAGGTCCCTAACCGGACCGCCTGACCCGTCTTCAAAGAGCACAGAGCCGCTGCTCCTGCAAAGACAAAGAGCTGCAGGAACCTTCCGTCACTGGCCTCTGTTTCTCGTTCTGCATTGACCCGTACCTGCTCCTCCTCGATCCCGGCCAGAGAAGCGATCCTCTTCGCGAGGGCCCGAGAATCGCAGGCACCGACAGAAACACTGACCTGGCCCGGGCCCGTTAGAAATGATTCGACCGCACTAAGCTCCTGCAGGCAAACGTGGTCCGGAAAAACAAAGTCCCTCTCAATTACCTCCAGCTGGTCCGGTAACGGACTAGTCACCTCCTCAGTCAGTGATTCTATGGGCTCTGAGTGGAAAGAATTCAATTTTACTGCCTCTTCAATCTCGAGGACCGGAGGCTTTGGTTTATAATCGACCTGCACAAGATCGGCCGCGGACCGAGCAATGGATGCCCTCTCTGCCACGACCACGGCAACTAATTGTCCCACGAATGAGGATTCATCCTCGGCGAAGAGCGGCAAGTCCCCGGTCCCGCAAATTGCATTGTTCTTTCCGGGCACATCGGCACTAGTTAGGACTGCACGGACCCCATCTGTCCGTGACGCCTGTTCCGAATCTATAGAACAAATGCGGGCAGACTCGAAAGGAGAAACCACGAAAGCCATTTCGAGCGGGGACTGTGTTCTTTTCTTTTGCTGCGGCATCTTCTATTCTTTTCCTCTCACAGTCAGTTCAGATTCCAGATCAATGAATTCATGAGCTCCGGGGCCCGGATCCCCGAGCTGCTCATTGATAAACTTCAGGAGAAGGTTCTGTATTAAGACTCTCTGAAAATTACTGCTCAGACCGAGATTCCCCGCGATACCGTCTCCCGAACCAATCACGGCACTGATCTGTTGCTGTAATTCTCTTGTCCAGGGCCTTCCGGCGATGAGCTTTTCCGCGCTATCAAATCTGATCGGCAGGCCTGATCCCGCATCGAACCACATCCTGGAATCTGAGACCCTGTCCTTTGAATCGAGTTCGACCAGAAATGAAGCCCTTATAATTGGGACCTTCTCGTAAGGACCCTCCATGACCTGATAATATGAAGTGAGTGTCTTTGAGCCTCCTGATCCTGGAACTGTCACTGCAGTGATGAGCTCCTGTTCGCCTACCGCTGAGAGGGTCTCTTCATATAACAGTTCCTCCAGACTCATCGTTCTCCTCTCATCGAGCCCATCAATAACGGCACTGGCCCCGAGTGTCAATAGGACCGTCAGAATGCCCGAGCCTGAACCCGTTGAGTTGAACTCTTCGAGGACCGTGAACCGGTTAACGAAGTGAGTGTCCGTGAACCTTTTACAAAAATCATCTATGAGAGGAAACTCATTCCTTAACCTCTCAGCAAATGAACGCAAAGTGATGCCGGTTCCTATTTCCCAGTTCCCATCCTCAAATATTATTTCACGCAGCTCCTCGACGCTGTCCAGAGAAATAAGAACCGCGTTTCCTGGTCCGGGTGACTGGTCCTCTGCAAACAGTTCACTGCCGATAAAGCATGAGCCCTGACGAAGGACACGCAAACGAATGGCTTCGAGGACGGTCCCGGGCCGATAATAAAGTTCACCCTCTGAGCTCCTGTAATTGAGTTTTTTGAGTCTCTGATACGCGGATGGGACCGTTAGGCGGTGCCTCGTGGAGACTTTGACTCCTGACTCATTCCTCCTCAGAACAGAACACAAATGGTCAGAGAACAGACTATAACCCTGACCATCATCGAGACCCTCAAGGCCAGAACTGATTGTTTTGCTCAACGAAACTTTCTCATCCTCTGGACTGTCATTGTGCGCCTTGAGCTTGACCCATAATGAACTTTCATTGGGATCCTCGACGCGCGGATCGATGGCTACAAGTTCACGTTCGGCCATTGATATGAGGCTCGTCCTCGAGGGCTTGATCAGACGGTGAACGGGACCCGCGGAGGCATTAAAATCGATAAGAAAAAACAACAGACCTTCGTGCCCCTCATGGACAAGACCATCACTCAGCTCAATTGACTCACTTTTAAGAAAATCAGCGAGACTCAGCTTTAATGGAGTCCCCGATACTCTGTAGCTGAGTCCGTTGATGGTTAGTTGAAAATCCTCCTGCATTCAGATCATCTAAATTCGCAAGTCTATCCTCTACGTCTCAAGACTCAAGCCCTCTCATTTAAATTAGGAGCTTTCGGGGCCCTTATCATCAAAGAGCCTAAGGAAAATTTCCTCCAGGGCCGCCGAATTTTCCCCTTCCCGCAATTCGTTGAGGGTCCCAAGGGCCACTAACTTGCCCTCATCAATGATCCCGATCCGGTCCGCAAGCTCTTCTGCCACATTGAGGAGGTGCGTGGACATGAGGACCGTGACTCCCTGATCACTGCGTGCCCTCAGCTCCTCCTTCACTGCCCTCGCATGCAGTGGGTCCAGACCGACCATCGGCTCATCAATGACAAAGACTTTCGGATCATGGACTAGGGCCGCGGCAATGGCCAGCCTTTGCCTGGTCCCGTGACTCAGCTCCTCAATGGGTGAATGTGCAAAAGAATTAAGATCAAATTTTTCAAACAGATGCACTGTATTGTCATTGAGGACGGACCGGTCAATCGCATAAAGATCTCCAATGAATCTCATGAATTCTATCGATGTCAGCTTGTCATAGAACACGGCAACGTCAGGAACATATCCCATGATGGACTTTGCCTCGAGCGGTTCAGTGCCCATGTCATGACCACCAACACTGATCGATCCCTCGTCAGGCCCGAGCAGTCCCGTGAGGGCCTTGATCGTGGTCGTCTTCCCTGCCCCGTTCGGCCCGAGAAAAGCAAAGAGCTCTCCTTCACTCACGCTGAGATTGAGTCCGTCCACGGCCACGTACTCGCCATAGAGGACCGTCAGATCTTTAATATTTATCATTGGGAAGTTTTCAAATAATGTGAATGTGAAAGGGTCTCCGAGAGCATCTGATAGCCTAGTGCCGTTGACATTTCTAGGAATTCTCCGGCCTCACTGAAAGTTAACTTTATTTGCCCTGATCTTGGCAGCTCAAATCTGAGGAAATATACTGAGGAACGGCGACCTGCAATGTTTGCCTTGCCCCACCTCGCATCGATAGGCACGGTCGTTGCTTCAGCGCTCTGAGGAGAACCCCGCAGCACCTCAAAGAGCATCTTCATCTGAGCAAGCTCCTCATTGTCCGGGTCCTTATCAGAGTCAGCGAGGACCTGACCGTCCTGAATCAGCAAGTAGCGGAATTCAAAGTTCCGCGGATCAATGTCAATGGAGAGCGTCATGTCAGGCTCTTTGAATTTCACGGTCAACCCGATCTTCTCAATTGACCTTGAGGGGCCGGAACCAAGGTCCAGTGACCCTTTCCATTTGAGGTCCTGCTTCTGAAAGTTCGGAGAATCGGTCTCACCACTCGCTATGAATCTTATCTTGGCCCTCTCATTCGATTCGCCGTACTTGCGCGAAGTCACCATCACATCACCTACCAAAGAGCGGCCACGATAAATGAACGCATGAGTGACCTCCTCATTTTCCAGAAAGAGGTCCAGTACGTGCGAAGGATCAACTCGCGGGAGCCGTTCATATTCCGGAAAATAGACAGTCCTCACTAGCCAAGTAGTCATGACGCCGCAAAAAACAAACAGGGCCACAGTGAATAGTCGGAAAATCATAATCAGTCCTTATAAATCTTTGACATTTTAATATTTAATAACCACAATCCGCTAAGAAATAATTAATGTCATTTGTTATTATATTGGCACTATCGGGAATCATTTTCATCTCACTCGAGGCAATATTACCGGGAATGGTCATGGGAATCCTGGGTGTGATATTATGTTTTTCCTCCATCGCGGTAGCATTCATTACTGATGATCTGCCCCCAGCCTTCCTGAGTTTCGGAGGAAGGTTCCTCCTGTCGACCATCATTTTACTGGTCACTGTCATATCGATCGGGTTCTGGCTCAAATATTTTGATAAGTTTCCATGGACAAAGGGACTGATCCTGAGATCCTCAAGTGACGGAAAAATTGAAAGTACTGATGAGAGCTATGAAGAAATGATCGGCATTACCGGACAGGCCTTGTCTGACCTCAAACCTACCGGCAAAGTCAAGATAGAAGGGCTCCCAGAGACTTCCTACGTGATCGCCGAGGATGGATTCATTGAGGCCGGTTCGGCCATTAAAATAATTCAAGTCGAAGGCAGGACAGTGACTGTTCGGCAAATAACAACTTAACAATATAAATCCTCTAAAAAGAAAAAATGAATCAACTCATTACTGCAAACTTAATGGATCAAGGAACCTTGCCACTGATAATCGGCGGGATCCTCCTGGTTATCATCATAGCAATCGTTGCCATCCTGAGTGTCTTCTTCAAGATATGGCTCAGGGCCAAGGTCTCGGGAGCACCTGTCAAATTCCTCACACTCATCGCGATGGCTTTGAGAGGAATTAAAAACCAGCTCATCGTTGATGCCAGGATCGCGGCGTTCAAGGCAGGCCTCAATTATACAACGGACAGCCTCGAAGCTCATTACCTTGCAGGCGGAAAAGTCGGCGACGTGGTCCTCGCATTAATCGCTGCCGACAAGGCCGGCATTCCACTCGACTGGGACCGGGCCTGCGCCATTGATCTTGCCGTTAAAGGGACAGGCAAGACGGTCCTCGAAGCGGTCCGTACCAGCATCAACCCGGCAGTCATTGACTGTCCAAATCCAAGTTCCGGCAAAGATAAGATCGAGGCCGTGGCCAGGGACGGAATCTCATTGAGGGTCAGGGCCCGAGTCACGGTAAGGACTAACCTTGACCGGTTCGTGGGCGGAGCCACTGAGGAGACTGTCATTGCCCGAGTCGGTGAAGGGATCGTGACCTCCATCGGATCGGCCGAATCACACAAGGCTGTCCTGGAGAACCCGGACAACATTTCCAAGCTAGTACTTGAGGGCGGCGTTGACGCATCGACTGCCTTCGAAATCCTTTCAATCGACATTGCCGACGTTGATGTTGGAGAGAATATCGGAGCCAAGCTCCAGACAGAGCAGGCCGAGGCGGACAAGGAAGTCGCCCAGGCCAAGGCCGAGGTGCGTCGGGCAGCGGCCGTTGCCAATGAACAGGAAATGCAGGCCAAGACCCAGGAACAGCGGGCCAAGGTCGTTGAGGCCGAAGCTGAAATTCCTATGGCCATCGCCGAATCTTTCCGTACCGGAAACCTCGGCATCATGGACTATACGAGGTACAAGAACCTGATCTCTGACACAATGATGCGAGAATCAATTGCCGGAGAAGAGGGTCAGAACGCGGGAGAGGATCCTAGTGTCTAATCTTCCTCAAACAAAGATACCATAAAGCTGCACTGACATGGATGACGGATCTGGCGGACAGGGCCTACTAATAATTGCGATAATTGTTATCACTTTTATCAATTGGCTCTCGCAGACCCTCAAGCAAAAGGCAGCCAAGAAGAATGGTGAAATCGTTGATAAATCCTATGAGCAGTTAAAAAAAGCCAACGAAGAGGCTCAGTACGGTCCTGACCAGGAAATGAGTGAATCCCCTTCCGCGGAAGGACCGGCACAGCCGGTGGACATCCGTGAACTCTTGGCCGCAATGACGGGAGCAGAGGCTCCCGAACAGCCCAGGCCAGTACCGGTAATCACTCAGGAGCAACAAGTACCGGAACCGGAACTGGAAGTCATTGACCCTTATTATCTGGAACCGGAGCCCGAACCAGAACCGGAGCCGGCTCTAGGCGCATTTGAAGCTTACGACGTGACACCTGACCACATTGAACCAATCGGTTCAGTCAGGAAGAAGATTAAAACGCATCCGATCGCATTAAAGCTGCGTAGTGAAGGAGGTGCCAGGGAAGCAATCATACTTTCTGAAATTCTCGGCAAGCCCAAGGCCCTTAGGGATCAATAGAAAAAATTCATTCCATGCCCAAGACCTCGGACACGCGGCTCATGAGCCTCATCACGT